>JANTGI010000054.1 GCA_024762995.1 Saprospiraceae bacterium
CGCTCTGGTAGCCCTGCTACCATCGCTCTTCCCGCCTTGTCTAATCTCAAAATAATCTCGCCTAATTATGGACATTTATTCTGATTGTGTCCCTAAGGTGTATTTCATTATTTCTTGTATATTTGCTGCTCAATAAAAATGACTATGTATAAAGGCAAAAAAGTAGTGGCAGTATTGCCCGCATATAATGCAAACAAAACCCTTGAGAAAACCTATCGGGAGATTCCTTTTGACCTAGTGGATGATGTCATTCTATGTGATGATGCCAGCAAGGACAATACGCTGGAAGTCGCTAAATCCATTGGAATTAAGCACGCTATCCGGCACGAGACCAACAAGGGCTACGGTGGAAACCAAAAAACCCTGTACAACAAAGCCTTGGAAATTGATGCAGACATTATCATTATGCTGCACCCTGACTACCAATATACACCACAACTCATCCCTTCGATGGTCAATATGATCGGAGAAGACTTATATGATGTCGTACTTGGCTCTAGGATTCTGGGAAAAGGGGCTTTGATGGGAGGCATGCCTCTTTATAAATATATTGCCAATCGCTTCTTGACGCTGACGCAAAACCTATTAGTCAACCACAAACTATCCGAATACCATACAGGATACCGTGCTTTTAGTCGAAAAGTCCTTGAATCCATTGATTATAATAGCAACGATGATGATTTTATTTTCGATAATGAGATGCTTTCGCAAATAATATACGCTAATTTTAGGATAGGTGAAGTATCTTGCCCGACAAAATACTTCCCCGAAGCCTCGTCTATTAACTTTAAGCGGAGCTCCAAATACGGATTAGGTGTGCTCAGTGTATCGCTAAAGCATTTTCTGCAAAGAATAGGTCTCGGTCATTTCAAACTATATAAAGGAATTACAAAGAGGACCTAGCCGGCTGATGCTTTTGTTTATAGATTTGAGTTGACTTTCTGACTATGTACAATATCCCTAAGAATGTAGTGTAAACAATGGTGGCCGACATATGACGATTGAGTTTATTTGTTACGTAGTTTGGTAACTGTTTAGATACCCGCAGGTTTTTGCCATAAACTGCCCTTTTTTCGTCTGTTTTTGCCCAATTTTTCTCATGTAGCCTAGCTACACATCAAAAAATTGGACTGCAACATACACAAAAATGGCTATTTTCTGCCTAAAAACAGGGGTAGCTAAACAGTTACGTAGTTTGTACTTCTTAGACGACAAATATAACAAAATAGTCTAAAGAGTCCGGCTTTTTTTTATTTTTTCGTTGAATTTCCCTTTTGAGAACTACTCCACGGGGCTCCTTATGAGAAAAAAAACGGAACGGCTTCGTACCCACCGGTTTTTGCCATAAAATGCTGTTTTTGTCGGGCCAAGCTCAGGGAATATGCCATCACTATACATTTGAGAGCACTATATCATTCACAAAATAACTATAACGGACACATAATTTACTGATTTACAGATATTTAAAAATAAAAATCAAATACAACACAAGAACAATATTATTTTTTTGTTACAACTATATATCGGATAATGGCCTATCTTCGCAAGATAAAACCATTCTCTATGACGCACAATCTTGAACAGTATGCATTGAGTAGTCTTTTTGCCGAGTGTCCAAATGCCGCACTAGATGCTTTTTTTGCTTCCGGAAAAGCCCAAATCTACTCCAAAGAAGAAGCTATTTACGTACAACATGCCCCCCTAAAAAATATCTACTTCCTGCTAAAGGGCATGGTCAAAATACATACCATCGGACACCAAGCCCAAGTCATGATTAAGGACATCATCTATCCCAACAGTTTTTTTGGAGAGAATATTCTTTTTGGTCCTCCTATCGCGAAAGAATCTGCTGTCAGTATTGAAAATAAAACAGAAGTTTTTGCGATACCGGCGAGCACCTTTAAGAAACTCATCGCCCATCATCCTGAGCTACTGGTCATTATTTTGAAAGAAGTGGGCAACAAACTGATAAGAAAAGAAGAAAAGCTGGCCTCCTTCCATTTCAATGATGCCAAAAGCCGAATCATCAGCTTCATCAAGGATACCGCCCACAGAGTCGGTACTAAAGTGGGCTATGAAACACTCATCAAGCATTCTTTTACCCAACAAGACATTGCAAATATTACCGGTACGTCCAGACAAACGGTCACCTTTGTCATGAACTCTCTGAAGAAAAACAACATTATTCATTTTGACCGGAGAAGAATACTCATCCGAAATCTCACAGAATTGTAAACTCCTTTCGGCTAATGGTTTACAGAATTTGGTATCATTACCCTGAATTTAAATGGATATTTTATTCCCATTTTTTTTGGGTTTCAAAAAGATTTCGACCATCATACTGCGCACACTTCCGCCCCCATATTGCTCGATAGTAGGAATAGGGATCGAAAGTATCGGATTAAAGGATTGAATTTTTTCTAATTGACCGGTGGTTAGTGCGGCTTTTGCGGAAGCAGACAAGATTGTATATTTTACACCGGCATCATTTTGTACTTGTATCATATTTCCTGCAAAGGCATACATCTGCTCAAAGGAAATATCAATCACACTTTTTTGGGTTGTTCTCAAAAATTGTTTGAGCAGGAGTTTATCTGCTCCGTCCGCGACAGATTCCATGCAGACCACCGCAAAAGTATCTGCAACCATCATCATCACATCCGTATGATAGATTTCGCCCCCTTCGTGGTCGGTTGCCCTAAAAGAAGCCGGCTGATATTCGATTTCTTTGCATAATTTGACCAAAAGAGTGGCATCCGTGCGAGGACCGGAACAGGCAAAGGCGACCTTATTGGCTCGGTCAAACACTATACTTCCCGCCCCTTCTAACACCCTGCCATTGGCTTCATATTGTTCAAAGTGATGGTATTGCTTCACCACGAATTCCTTTTCAATTTGCACCAATATGTCTTTTCTGCGCTCTAATCGACGAGATTGGACAAGCATCGGGTAGAGAATAACATGGCCGTTTGGGTGTGTAGAAATCCAATGGGCCGGAAAAACAGCATCCGGCTTAATGGGAGTCGGTGTATCTTGCACCACAAGAACATGAATACCATGCTTGCGCAAAATGTCCACCATATTATCAAACTCTTGGATGGCTTTTTGCCTTATCTCTTCGGTGTTTAACTCTTTCTTTATGTTGGGGAAAGAATTAGAGACCATGGTCTCTTCTTTAGGGCCAAAGGCTGCGGGGCGTACCATCAGGAAGTGGCTTGTCAATTGAATAGGGCTATTTTCCATTCACAAAAATAAAGAATATGTCTTAAATAATTAAGCAAGTGAACAAATTTAATTTTACAATGAGCAAAAAAAAAAGCTCCCGCCGAAGCGGGAGCTTTTCTTGTTGTGAAAAATATCTGTTATCTTTAGACAGAGAAAGAATCTCCGCATCCACAGCTACTTTGTGCATTAGGGTTGGTAAAGGTAAATCCACGATTTTCCAGACCATCTACAAAATCGACCTGCATACCATGAATATATCCGATATGCTCACTATGCAGTACCACAGACAAACCATCAAAGTCATACTGCGTATCGCCTTCTTGCATTTGATCGAATACCAACATATAAGAGAAACCGGAACATCCACCCGGCTTTACCCCTAAACGCAAATGATATCCTTCTGGGACTTCCAATTCTTTTTGTAACTTCTTCATTTCAGCAATGGCAGAATCCGTGATAGTCACCGGAGCCACTTGAGTTTTAATTTCTTCCATGTTCAATTTTTTTGGTTTTTTATCCCTATGGAACACGCCCAAAATAAATATACTTCTTATGTGGCTTCTTTTGTGATTATTCTGCGTTGCTCATCACTCTGGTAGCCCTGCTACCATCGCTCTTCGCGCCTTGCCTAATCCCAAAATAATCTCACCTAACTAAGTACATTTTTTCTGATTGTGTCCCTAAAAAAAGAAAAGGGTATAAAAAAAAATGACTGTATTTTACAAATATACAAGAAAACAAACTACTTTGCGCCCAAATTGTTGTATTTTCTATGAATAATTCTGCGGTGCTTACTATTTTGCAAATTACCATCCCACTTTTGGCCGTGCTGGGCTTGGTCTATATGATGCTCAAAAATTTTCAAGAAGGAGAAAGTAAAAAATTCTTGCTTGCCCTTCAAAAGGACACGAAAAAGCAAAGTTTTCCGATACGTCTTCAGGCTTATGAACGTCTGATTTTGCTTGCCGAACGCTTAGAACCGGCCGCTTTATTTAGTCGGTTAAACTTGGAAGCCGATAATGCCGGCAAACTCCAATTGATGATGTTGGTATCTATTCAACAAGAGTTTGAACACAATTTGGCTCAACAAATCTATGTATCCGCCCCCGTTTGGGCTCAGTTTATCAAAGCCAAGGAGCAACTCGTAAACATCATCAATACGGCCGGCAACCAAGTAGCTCAAGACGCTTCTACCCAAGATTTTGCGAAAGCATTGTTTGCACAACTGGCAGAGACTCCCCCTACGGATTTGCTCATTGCCAAAAGTGCGCTAAAAGAAGAAGTAGCTCAGTTTCTTTAGTTGTTGCTTGTGGGATGCGCTTGGCTCGTATCCGATTGACTCAGGTTTTCAGGATGTCCGTTGTCACAAAGACGCTGACTTCGTTCATTGTGCACATACACTCCAATGACTTTTTACGACAAGTAGCCCACCAAGTCATACCCAAGTATAAAAATAATCGTTATCTTTGAAATAAGACTTCGGTTTTGTCTTGATTTTCTATTGTTCACGACTTCATCTCACCAAAATTAGCGCACTAATAACCGATAAACAATGAAATATCTCCCGAAATATATTCTCACTCTCTTTTTGCTAATGGGTAGTATTTTTCACGCAAGTGCTACCCATATCCGAGCCGGTGAAATTGTCATCCAACAACTAGATGATTGTGGATTGACCATCAAAGCAGTGGTGCTCACTTACGCGAAAGCATCCATGAATGCTGCTGATGAAGATACGATTATTATTGATTGGGGGGATGGGCTTTTTTCTTCGGCCGGTCGTGTAAACGGGCCCGGCAACAAAGGAGAATTCATCGGCAATGATATAAAACTCAATCGTTACGAAGCTTTTCACACCTACTCAGGCAGAGCCACCTATGTCATCAGCACTACCGACCACAATCGCAACGCCGGAATCATCAATATCCCCAACTCCGTTTTTATCCCCATGCACATTTCGACGACTTACACCTTTCTCAATCCGCAGTTTCAAGGATGTAATAGCACGCCGGTCATCCTTCAACCCCCCATTGATTTTGGGTGTGTCGGCAAGAAATTCGTACATAATCCAAATGCGTTTGACCCCGATGGAGACAGTCTCGCATTTTTCTTAACCAAGCCACTTTTCAGCAATGGAACTCCCGTCCCCGGGTTTGTATTTCCCAATGCCATCAATCCAGGACCAGACAACACCTTTTCCGTTGATCCCCTCACCGGAGATGTCACCTGGGATGCCCCCCAAATGGCCGGTGAATATAACATAGCCCTGTACATTATCGAATATCGCAACGGCATGGTCATTGACACGACCATTCGCGACATGCAGATTATGGTGGAAGATTGCAACAACAATCCACCGGAAATTGAGACCAGCGAAGACCTTTGTGTCATTGCGGGAGACTCCATAAGTTTTGATGTTATTGGGACAGATCCTGATTCCGGGCAACTCGTCAAAATTAATGCTTTAGGCGGTCCTTTTGTCACAGACTACAGCCCGGCTACTTTTTCAGGCCCAACGGATTACGAGACACCACCGGTTATTGGACATTTCTTTTGGCCAACCACTTGTGAGCACATCTCTAATCAAGAATACTCCGTGGTCTTTAAAGCACAAGATAATTTCTTTGGAGACACGGGCCTTTCGACCTTAAAACAAGTCCGTATCAAGGTCGTCGGCCCGCCGCCATTAGACCTTATCGCAGAAGCGGATGATGAGCAAATCAAATTATCTTGGGAGTCCCCCTACTCTTGTGAAGATGCCGCTGATGATTACTTCAGGACATTTACCGTTTGGCGCAAGCAAGGGAGCCACCAATTTCCTTTGGACACTTGCGCACCGGGCCTTGCGGGAAAAGGATATACCAAAATCTCTCCTTCCGCCAAAGAATTGGTGGGCAACAGGTACGTATTCATTGATACCAATGTAGAAAAAGGACGCACTTATTGCTATCGGATTGTGGCTGAATTTGCCAGAATCTCCGCCGGGGGCTATCCCTACAACTTAGTAGAAAGCCTTCCTTCCAATGAAGCATGTGTGCAGTTGGGAAGAGACATCCCCTTAATCACTAAGGTCAGTGTGCTTTCTACAGATAACAGTAACGGAGATATCCAAGTAGAATGGACAAAACCCATTGCCGATGATTTAGATACTCTCCAAAATCCGGGGCCTTATACCTACGAAGTACAAAGAGAAGTCGGTATCAATAGTGTGATCACGACCCCAGTACCGGGGGCTTCCTTTACCCGCCCTGATTTTGCTTCCGCCAATGACACCTCCTACTTGGATGGCCAGCTCAACACCCAAGCCAACCCGTACAGTTATAGAATAGCCTTTTATGTCAATGGAGAAACAACCCCTTTGGGGTACGCAGAGCCGGCAGCATCTATTTTCTTGTCCGTCACCCCATCAGACAAAAAGAATTACCTTTCTTGGCAAGAAATGGTACCTTGGGACAACTACTCTTTCACCATTTTCCGCAAGGACTTAAACACCGGGCTATTTGATTCTATAGGAAGCACCACCGATTTGACTTATACGGATGAAGGGCTTGAAAACGGTACGGAATACTGCTATTACATCAAGAGTTTTGGTAGCTATGGGGTGTCCGACATTGCTTCGCCCCTGATTAATCTTTCCCAGCAGGCTTGTGCCGCACCAAAGGATGACGTTCCGCCATGTCCCCCCAAATTATCCGTTGTCAATATCTGCTCCGATAATGGATTGATAGATTCCGATGGTCATTTTTATAATCTCCTGAATTGGACCAATCCCAAAAGTTGGTGTAATGACAAAGACTTAGCAGGATTCAAACTCTATTTTTCCCCTTTAAAAGATGGGGACTTACAACTCATAGAAACACTGACCGACACAACATTCAACCACTACCCCAACGCGGGTATTGCCGGCTGTTATGCGATTACCGCATTTGATTCGACGGGAAACGAATCGGCTATTGATACCGTCCTTTGTGTGGACAATTGCCCGACTTATGAGTTGCCCAATACTTTTACCCCCAACGGAGATGGTCAAAATGATGAATTTGTGCCTTTTCCTTATCATTTTATTGCCAAAGTTGATTTAAAAGTGTTCAATCAATGGGGCAACTTGGTTTTTGAAACCACCGACCCTGCCATCAAATGGGACGGCACGTCCAAAAGTGGTCAACAACTGGCCACAGGTACTTATTTTTACACCTGTAGTGTGTTAGAAAATAGGGTCACGGGAGTCAATGCGCGTCCTGACCTGCTGACAGGCTATATTGAATTAATTCGCAATTAACCATGTTTACCGGAATCATTGAATCCCTTGCCGAAATCAAGGAAATACAAAAAGAAGGCAGCAACTACCACTTTAGGGTACAATCGCCTATCTCCAAAGAGCTAAAAGTCGATCAAAGCCTTGCCCATGACGGAGTCTGCTTGACGGTCACCCAAAAGGATGATCAATCCCATTGGGTCACGGCTATTGCCGAAACACTCCAACTCACTTCCCTTTCCGAATGGCAACCCGGAAAACTCGTCAATCTGGAAAGAGCCATGGTCGCCAACGGGCGATTAGACGGGCACTTTGTACAGGGTCATGTGGATTCTGTGGGTATTTGTAGGGATGTATTGGATGTTGACGGGAGTGCTTATTATACTTTTGAGTTTGACGAAAAATTTAGTCATTTAATTGTTCCGAAAGGGAGCATCACCGTCAATGGCGTCAGCCTGACCGTCGTAGAACCAACCCAAAACCGGTTTAAAGTGGCCATCATACCATTTACGGTGGAGCACACTAATTTTCAGCAGATTCAGGTGGGGACAAAGGTGAATTTGGAATTTGATATTATCGGGAAGTATTTTGTACGATATATGCAGGCCTATACGGCAAACATTTAAAACCCGATGATTTCCATTTTAGTCCCTGTCAAAAATGCGGCTCCGTTCCTTTCGGAATGCTTTATTTCCATTTTGGGACAGACAGAAACGGATTGGGAAGCTATTTTTGTGGATGACCATTCGACAGATGAAAGCTTACCCATCTTGCAATCGGTGGCCAAGCGTTTTCCTAGAATCAAGGTCTATTCGTCTGAAGGTAAAGGGATTATACCGGCTTTACAGACTGCCTATCGACATTCCGCCGGGCAAATGATTACCCGCATGGATGCCGATGATGTGATGCCCGCTCGCAAACTGGAATGGTTGAAAAAACATTTATCTACCCTGGGCCCTGGTCATGTGGTCACCGGAAAAGTGCAATATTTTTCGCAAGATGAATTAGGCGACGGCTACATCCGCTATCAAAACTGGTTGAATGAGCTTGCGAAAAAAAATACCCATTACCAAGATTTGTACAAAGAATGTGTTGTGCCATCGTCCGGTTTTATGATTTACCGGAGTGATTTGGATAAAATCGGGGCATTTGAGCAGACTATTTATCCGGAAGACTACGACTTGGTTTTTCGGTTTTATCAATATGGCTTAAAAATTAGTGCCATTCAAGAAGTCATACATCATTGGCGGGATCACCCTTCTCGAACTTCGCGCAATGTAAAGATGTATTCCGGACATTTTTTTGATTTAAAACTCCCCTACTTCTTAGCATTGGACTATAATCCGGACAAGGAATTGGTGCTGATTGGAGCGGGAAAAAAAGGCAAGATGCTTGCGCAAAAACTAATTTACCGAAAGGTGCCTTTTAGTTGGCTCACCAATAATCCCAAAAAAATCGGGACAAACATTTATGGGCAAACGCTCCTTTCGGAAAAAGAAATAAACCTACACCCCGATGATTATCAGGTGATTATTGCCATTTCTTCGCCAAATGATGTCATCGAAATGAATCAATCTTTAGCACAAACGACCATGGTCAAAGGGATAGATTATTTTTGGTTTTGTTAGTAGAGACAAGGCATGCCTTACCTCTACCACCATTCAACCAAAAAAAAGACAATCTTTTGGGGAGATTGTCTTTGAAATCGGTAATTAGTTAGAATGACCACACCCATGTAACGGGAGGCTTAACCGAATCACTTCGGGTACTATTCTTGATAAATCAAGACTAAATTTTTGGGTGGATTATAACTTTTTGAGCCCGAAAATAGGCTCCTTCAATTGGGATAAGACAAAGATAAGTGCTCCGTACTCAAATTACAAGTAATTTCCATATTATTTTCCAAAAAACTACCATATTTAGGGTATGTGGCACATTTGAGTCGGAAGTCACAATACAACAACCTACTTAGGGAGGAAAACCGTTTTATTTTTTCGGTGGAGATTGCTCAAATAAACGGCCCCCCTTTCATAATTTTCAAAAAGGCGGCTTTACGCCGTTTAGCCACCTGAATATTCTTTCCATCAATCATCTCCACGGCATATACTTTGCGAATATAATACTTGATACAGCGCAAATTAATGATATGCTGTTTGTGTATCCGAAAAAAATTCATAGGCTCCAATAACTTATCGAAAACCTTTAGCGTCCGGGATGTCATTAAGGTCTCTGTTTTAGTATAAATTTTCGTGTAATTATCCAAACCTTCCAATCGAATAATATCATCTAACTCCACAAAATAATACCCTTTATCCATGGGTATTGGAAATTTTCCCGCTAAATGTGGGTTCTTTACCTGGTTCATTAACTCATTAATAGAAATATTGTAGTTGGTCAATGCCTGCGCATCGGTATAAGTCCTTACTTTTGCGATAGCGCTTAACAAGTCCATCGTATCTATTGGTTTTAAAATATAACCAATACTGTAATAACCACAGGCCTGCTGAAAATACTCGTCCCAAGCCGTCACAAAAATAACATCAAACGTTACGTTATTCAAAAATTTAAACATATCAAAGACCAATCCATCATCCAAACGAATGTCCAAAAAAGCTACATCGATATGAATCGAAGTATCTGTAATCAGCCTGACCCCATCGACTATGGTTGTACCTGTCCCCACGATATTGACATTAGGACAATGCTCCCCCAAAAGGTTGACCAGTAGTTCCATGCTCTCTTCTTCGTCTTCCAGTATAATGGCGTTGATAGGTCCTTTGGCGGCAGCCATTTTTTTCATGGCTTCCAATTTAGCCTTTAGTGTATCATCAGAGGACATAGCAGAAGCAGTGGTGGTGGTAGCGATGGTGGTAGAGGTATTAGTAGGTCCCATAGTTTAAGTTTTCAATAGTCAATGAGTAAGTGGACAAATGAGATTACCTGACGCTCCCCACTTACAAGTGGCTTGTCCGTACAACACAAAGGTAAAGAATGGCTTGTTAAATTCAAAAAAAAATAATATATTTTTTTCGTTAACTATAAAAACAGGTCATTTTATGGTCAATTTTGTCCCGTTGCCTTGGATTTCCGTTTGATTCATCATTTGCATACGGTACTTTCCGTCTAAGTACATCTGGGCTTGGTCGTTATAATGCGGGCTATAAATACTGCCTGATTGACCGGTTGGATTAATACTTTCGGAATGCTCCACATCTGCAAAATCAATTAACACTCTCAGTGCCGGCCCGGTTTTTACCGGATACAAACCGGTCCCATTCGGGTCAAAACCCATTTTGTTAGGTACACCGTCCGTAGAAGGAGTGGGTAGCGGGCCCACGTTAAAATGAAAAATCTTATTCATGGTTTTATTTCGACCAATTGGATGAAGGTGGGTGACCGTATGCACTTTGCCCCATTTCCAATTTTTAGGGTCATCGCCCAGTTGAGCTTTCAATTCTCTTTCAGTCCGGTCGATTGCTTTCGCAAAAATATCCTTACGAGTTTCCTTTTTATCTTTGGTCATGACATTATCCCACCAGGGAGATTGCGGGTCTTTGATTACCCACTGATAATTATTCTTAAACAAATAATTGGGACGTAAAACATCAAAGGATTTCTGCCCTAACTCGTCTTTCATCGCTTCTTCCATAATCTCAAAGGACAGTTTTGTAAAGACAACGGGCGCATTATCCCCCAAGCCATATTTCCCATCCCAATCCTTAAGCACTTTTAGGATGATCTTATCTCCTTTTTCGGGAACGGCTTCCAGAATGGTCTGCACCATCTGAAGATGCACATCCGACTGATCATCCAACTGAATGGATTTGAGACCATCCAAAGTCCATTTTTCTTTTTCCGAAAGGAGCTTGACTACCCGCCCAATACGACCTTGTGCCGGATAATAGCCCGTATAAAACCGACCATTGACCAAGGATGGAGCATCATTACATGAAGCGACATAACCAATTTCAGGATTCTCTATCTGCGGGTTTTCTGAAAAGTCATAATAACCGAGCCATTCATCTTGACCGCTCGCTCCATCCAAAATAATCTTAGAATTGACGTAATCAGGTCGGATAGGAATTTTCCCGGAGCTCCATTTAGCGATGTTGCCTTGGGCATCCCCGTACATGACATTCAAACCCAAGATATCCACCATAGCAGCCGACTTTCGTAAATCATCCATACTATGACCGTGTGAAAAATTCCGTGCCACATGTAAAAAGCGGGTTTCGTACTCCAGCGCGCCCCATTTTAAGGAAATCGGTTGCTGAAACTCTTCGACAACATAAGGTCGAGCATCACGAATCACCGGCCCATGCCGCGTAAAAAGAATGCGCATTGTATCATTGTACATTCCCTTATCTCCCTTTACAGGAATGATTTCATTGACGACTTTCATCTCCTGCCAGTGGTCATCTTCCCATACCTGATTAGCATTATCGGGGTTTACTTTTTCCTGATACAAGTCCATGTTGTCCAACGGAAAAATCGTCAAACCCCACGCATAGTCTCGCGTATGTCCCACTATTCCAAAAGGAACTCCCGCCAAATAATTGCCATAAAAACTAAAGCCGGGGTACTCCAAATGCGCTTCATACCAAACCGATGGTTGCGAAAATCCTATATGGGTATCGTTGGCAAAAAGGACTTTGCCTGATTCAGACCTTTTTGGCGCAAGCACCCAAGCATTACTCCCCTCCCAAAGGGGCAGACCCAACTCACTCAGCGCTTCATACGGAGACCAAAAAGATAAATCTTTGTCGGAATTTGATGGCGCATTACCCGGCAAGGTATCCAAGCCCAAATCCCAATGCTTCAAATACTCCGGCCCTAAATCCCGATAAATTTTGGTCAAAACCGGCTCCTCTTTCAAACCCATCGTAAAACCCAAAGTCATATACTCAATGGTCGTATAAATATCCACCGGCTCAAAATGCCGCATAGGCATCTTTAACAACCTAAACTCAATCGGCATCTTTCCATGATCCACAAAGTCATTAATTCCCGCCAAATAAGCTTGGGCTTCTTGGACTACGGGCGAGTCTTTTTGGGCAAACCATTTATCAGCGGACTTTTTGGCGGCCTCCCGCAATCGCAAATTCAAAAACATCCGGTCACTCTTCAAAGCCGCCGGCCCTAACAATTCGGACAAACGCCCCGACACTAAGCGCCGAATCATCTCCATTTGAAACAACCGATCCTGCGCATGCGCATAACCTAAGGCATGGTAGGCATCTTGGGCATTTTGGGCATAAATATGTGGGATTCCGTAGTCATCATAATGCACTTCGACCGGAGAAGTCACGCCCTCCAAATCAATCGTCCCACTATATTGGGGTCCCGTACTCCTCAAATAAAACCAAAAACCTCCAATGGCCATAGCCACCAACAGCATCAAAACACCCAAAATTCTAAAGAGCTTTTTCATCGTACATCTTCTTTTGCTTTCGCAAATATACAAAATCCGGAGAAACTACCCTAATGGAGGCTTGGGGTGGGTTGTTTAACAGATTTCACAAAAACAATATTTCACGTCATAACCTGCTATGCCTCCAAAATCCGCCTTGATTAAGAAAAAATTTGAAGCTTATTTTTTAGATAATAATATGCTATAAAAATTTCAAATTTTACCTTACTCTGCGTTGGTTTTTCCAACATAACTTGCTATGACTTGCAGTTGGGGTATGCTTTTTATCCCTCCACTACGTTACGGGCTACAAAGATGTCACTCCTATGGAGCTTGAATTGACCGAAATCTTGAAAAAGATGCAACAATGTTATCACACCTTGGGATGGCACGTTTTCTCCGTCTCCCACCGTGAGAAATCGATTGGTGACAAACTTCAAAATCCACCCCAAAGCTATTTTAGCTGCAAAGAGATAACCTAAAAGGCGAGCCAAGACATAAACTTTGCTTTGAGAACAAAAAACAACTCCATTGTCAGAATCAGAAAGCTGCCCCTACCCAAAATACCTAACCAAACGCCTCTACATAATCAAACGCACGCCACCCAATTCTTCCAAGCGATAAGGGAATCTATCTCCGGGCGAACCGATGAACATGAAATTGACCGGGATATTGTACTTTTTGGAGAATTTATTAATAAAGTCCGGACCGAAAGTACCTTCTATTTCTAAGAACTCAATATTAATTTTGGGATAAGCCCGATCCAATACTTTTAAGTCACTCTTCAAGATTTCGGGAGAGCGCTCTCCCGGAGGATGCACATGTACGATTTTGATGTGATTGGTATGTTCGTTTTCTTTGATGTAAATCATCACCTTATTCAAAGTGGCGACATTATCCCCTTTGGTGAAAAAGACAAATTCTTGATCATTAATCTTATCGACGGTTTCTATAATTTGTCGATTCAGGCGCCCCATTCCTCGTTGGATGGGTTTAAAGATATACTGCACAAAACTCAATAAAGCATTGAGCAAGACGGTTCTATTCAGCATGACACCAACAAAAAGCATGGCAGGAATAAAATAGCGCATAAATACGGACGTATTACTTGGCATTCCCGGCTTTGGCTCCATCACGATATTACCGTAAAGTGCAACGATAACGCCTGTAAGAGCGAACGCCAAGCCATAATAAGGTGCTTTTTCCGGTCGTGGTAGTTTTTTTCTACGGATTTTTAGCAAGATATTACCGACTACAAATAGACCCATCACCGATAGAAAGGAAATTGTATAAACTCCGGCCAACAAAGTCACCTGTCCTTTGGTAATCCACAATACAGATATACTCAAAACCAAGAAAGTTAAAATAATCCGATAGGATGCTCCTCTTTTATTCTTTTTCAAAAAGAACTGGGGCATAATTCTATCCAACGTCATCCGCTCCAACAGACCCGTTACCCCTACAAAAGATGTTAATACCGCTCCACTCAACACCAATACGGCATCTATGGAAACAAGTACCGCAAGCCACTTACCCGCTGACATCTCTCCCATCGTAGATAATAAGGTAGCTTGGTACTTAGAAACAATATCAGGAATAGGCAAAACGGAAATGGCTAAAAATGCCATCAAAGGGTTAAAAATGCTCACTACTATCCACATATTTCTTAGAGTCTTTGGGAAAACACCATGCTGTTGTTCTTCCACAAAATTAGCCGAGCTCTCAAATCCGGATATTCCCAGCATAGAGGCCGCAAAACCAAGAAAAATAGCATGTTTGACAGAGCCGCCTTCAAATACATGATGCCAGTTAGCGGTTAGTTGGGAAAACCCGTGCGTAATCAAATAATACCCAATAGCTCCCGTCAAGAGCACTAAGGAAAATAAATGAAATATAAAAATACCGATGGCTACTTTTGCGGACTCACTAATACCACCAATCGCCAACAACGCAAAAACAGTCAACAACGCTAAAGTAGCAACATCCACCCATTTTAACCAAAACCCATGAATGACTTCATGATGCAACACTTCCACGATTCCCGACAGATAATGCATCGCTTCACTTCCCGAGATTACAGCGGTTGCCATATAGGATAACAGGGTCAAGGCAGCCGCCAAAGAAGCCATTTGCTTGGTTGTTGTATTTAGCAGCGCATTATAGGCTCCACCATTTAGCGGAAGCGCACCCACTACTTCTCCATAAATCTTACGAAAAAAGAAAAGAACGGCTGCGACTATTCCCAAGGTTATCCAAGCATATTGACCGGCATAAGAAATAGCTAATGCCGATACATACAACACTGACGAACTAATATCATTACCACATATGGCTGTAGATTCCAGTTCATTTAATTTTTTATGACTCATCGTTTTTTATCGTTAATTGGAAGGTCAGCTAAATTGACCAATAATTTTCCCGCAAAGTTATCAAAAAGTGACAGGCTTTCGCAAAAAAAATTGATTTTATCTTTTTTTTTATATAAAACAGCGCTTTTCTTCTGTTACGATAAGATGGGAATCCGATTATTTGTTATTGTTTAGGTGCCTGTTAGAGTAGATATACCGCACAATCTAGTAGCTACCGGACAGTTCTTTTACAAGGGCTTCTAGGATGGAAGGACGCAGTTTTCCCTGATTTCGATTTAAGACAAACACGGATATAGAAGCATTAAAATCAGGGAAATACTGCACTGTAGTCCCCCAAAATCCGCCATGGCCATAGGCTTTATGACCATTTATCTCCGATTCACTTAATCCAAGATAGTAGTGACCATGCTTATTGCCCGGGACTCCGACATCCGTAAATATCAAATTGAAGGTCTCCGAATCCTTAATTATTTTTTTCTCAAACAACAATTGACTAAACCTTGCCAAATCCCTTGGCGTTGCCGCAATGCCCCCACCTCCATACAAGTCAAAAGAAACATCAATATCATAAGAATCCCAACCCTCTTTGCGATCATATTGGTGCACCAAGGGTAGTACTTGAGTTGGAGCATCTTCTAAAGTGGCAAACCAAATTGACCGCAGGTGATTTTGACGATAATTCAACAATTCCCGAATAGCTTGATAAAAAGGCTTCTTGGTTTTCTGCTCAATAATTTCCGTAAGGAGGAGATAATTAACGTCTGCGTAACTAAAGACTTTACCGGGACCAGCCAAGGGCTTTCCTCTCCTTGTAGCCCGCTCAATCTGCTCATCCCGGGTCCAACGATGGGTCGGTTCACCACTAATTTTCTTCAAATAATCTTCATCAACATAGTCCCGAATACCACTAGAATGAGACAATAGATGAACCACCTTGATGGCTTTTAAATCATATTTATCCCTTTTGAGACGCATTTTGGTCTTTTCAGAAAGCAAATTCTCGATAGGCGCATACAACCCCAATTTCCCATCTTCAATCAAACGCAAAATGGCTACTGAAACGAAAGTTTTTGTGTTACTCGCAATCAGACCGGGTTGATTTACTTTTAGTTTCTGCTTAGTCTCATAGTTGGAATAACCTACCGCTCCAACCCAAGACAAATTTTTGTCAGGAGCTTCTATAGCCACCATCAAACCTATCATATCCGGGTGTCTTGCATAAATAGAATCTATAACCTTCTGAAAATCAGAACTATACCTAGAATTGACCAAGCCCTTTCCGGGCTGCATAGTGCTACATCCAAGCACTATTAAAGTCAAAAAAAATAAAAAATAATATTTAAATCTCATGATAAAGTTTTGGGGCGGACAATACGCTAAGATAGGGATTAATTACTATATATGTTGAGCGCATCCGGAGTTTGCGTCCCCTATTTAATAAACGGGACCCGGCCTAAACAAAACTGCTTAGGAACACAATCAGAATAAATGTACTTAATTAGGTGAGATTATTTTGGGATTAGACAAGGCGGGAAGAGAGATGGTAGCCCGGCTACCAGAGTGATGAGCAACGCAGAATAATCACAAAAGAAGCCACATAAAAAGTACATTTATTTTGGGCGTGTTCCTTAGGTATTCCGACCCACTGAAAAAAACTTAAGATTCAGATTTTGGAAGGGTGTCGATTCAAAACCAACTGATGAATATTAAAAGACTTCTATTTAAAACTATTCATCGTTACCGTTCTCAAAGACTTCGATGTCATTGCTTTTGGTCACTAATTCCGTAAAATTCCCTTTAAATCGGGTAGCTCTCACCATGTGATTATCAATCCAATGATAATTCCCGCCACGCGGCTTACCAAAAAGGATACCATGATACTTAAAGCCATGCTTATTGAGCCAATATTCGGTAATCTCCCGGTGAGCTTCTGTCCGTGAAGTAAAGAAAAAAATGATATGCCCTTCATCATACCACTTATTTAAGATTCGTAATGCATCCGGATAAGGATCTACGGTACCCATTCTTTCAGGTTCTTCATTGGGTACGTCATCACAAACAGTCCCGTCAATATCTATCAAAAAATTTTTGACATCATCGGGCAACATGGGGCTCATCAACTCCCCTTTTTCGTTATAAACTTTGTGTAAATCGTGATTTTTTGGCATCTTATTTAAGCTTTTGGACAAAGGTATTATCCGTAAAAAGAAATGGTAACGAGTTCTGCGAAAAATTGTTTATAAATGCTCCCTTAAGATACAAAATATTTTTCCGAGAGCTTCCTTTTATTCCAAAAATCACCAATCACATCATAAGTCCCCACTAATAATCTCCAAAACTAATTCCTTGGTCAACTTTCGTCCTTGTGCTTTGGCATAAATATCTTCAAATAAGAACTTAAAATCACAGCCGTCTTTCCAACGACTACACCCATACGCCGTCTGTCCTTTGAGCAGAGTACCTTTCTTGCATTTTGGGCAAATGACCGTGTCTTTTGTCTTAGATTCGGTACCGGGTATCGGTTCAAGTTTTAACTGAAAATTTTTATCAAAAACCACCTTGCCACTCACTTTTTTGCTGCCATCCTTAAAACCTTTTAGTGTAACGGTCGATCCTTTGGTGACAAGACGTTTGATTTGGTTCTCCGAAATCTTCTTACTCATAAATGAAAACGGAATACGCAAGTTACAACCGGATTTCCACTCACTACATCCATAGGCCGTCTTACCTTTTAGTAATTTTCCCTTTTGGCACCTAGGGCATTTTTGCCCTTCGATGCGTGTATTTATCGATTTAGATGATGGAGTGCTCTTGGGTTTTGAAGGTCGGACTGAAGGCTTAGAAGCCGTAATTTTTTTGATGTTATTTTCCATACGGACTTCCACGACTAAGTCATCCACCATCTTTTTCATTTCCCGGATAAAAGCCCCTGCACTATAATCTCCGGCTTCAATTAGTTTGAGTTTTCGCTCCCACTGCCCGGTCAACTCCGCCGACTTAAGTAATTGATTACTAATCGTTTGTATCAGTTGAACACCGGTATCCGTAGGATGAATTTGCTTCCGAATCCGCTTGGCGTACTTGCGTCTAAAAAGCGTCTCGATGATATTTGCGCGAGTAGAAGGGCGACCAATTCCATTTTCTTTCATGAGTTCCCGGAGCTCTTCATCTTCTACCTTTTTACCGGCCGTTTCCATCGCTCTCAGCAAGGTCGCTTCCGTGTAATACTTAGGTGGCTTAGTCTGTTTTTCCATAAAAACGGGCTCATGTGGCCCGGTCTCCCCGACGACAAAAGTAGGCAAGACGGCAGCATCTTTTTTGCGGTCATTATTCTTACTAGGGGGCAATAGCGTGCGCCAATTCTCCTCTAAGATCTCTTTTCCTGTTGCTTTAAACTCCACTTCATTTACCGCACCGATTACCACTGAATTCGAGACGACTGCATCGGGATAAAAAGCCATAATAAATCGCCTTACAATAATATCATAAACTTGCTGCTCGTTGCCGAAAAGTTTTTTCTGGACACCTGTCGGAATAATGGCATGATGGTCTGTGACTTTACTATTATTAAAAACCTTTCTGGACTTTCGGATTTTCTTTCCCAAAAGGGGCTTTGTAAATGAGCTATAATTAGATAATTGTGTCAATATACCCTGCACTTTCGGATAGACATCATCCGGCAAAAAAGTAGTATCGACTCTAGGATAAGTCACCACTTTTTGCTCATAAAGCTTTTGGACAATCTTCAAGGTTTGGTCAGCGGACAAAGAAAATTTATTATTACAATAAACTTGCAAACCGGTCAAATCAAAAAGTTTGGGTGGATGCTCCTTGCTTTTCTTTTTAGTAACCGAAGTAACCGTAAAAGGATGAGCTGTTATTTTTTCTAGCAATGCTTGCCCATCTTCTTGCTTCGTAAATTTTCCCGCAAGGGCACTAAAATCCGTATCTCGATAGATGGTATGTAATTCCCAATAGGTCTTGGGTTTAAAATTTAAAATTTCTTGCTGCCTTTTGACCAGCATTGCCAAAGTCGGTGTCTGCACCCGTCCGATGGATAACATCTGCTTGTATCCGCCATATTTTAGGGTATATAATCTGGTGGCATTCATTCCCAACAACCAATCTCCAACCGCTCTGGAAGTCCCGGCATAAAATAAATTATCATAATCCGATGCATCCTTCAATTGTTGAAATCCCTGCTGTATGGCTTGGGTAGTCAAGGACGAAATCCAGAGCCGTTTTACTTGGCCTTGATAACCCGCATGTTTGATAACCCACCGCTGAATCAACTCTCCTTCTTGCCCTGCATCACCACAGTTAATCACGACTGCAGCTTTCGCAAAAAGCTTCTTAATCACCGCAAATTGTTTCTTAACGCCTTCATTGTCAATGAGTTTTATTTCAAACTTCTCCGGCAACATAGGGAGGCTGTTAAGATTCCATTGTTTCCAATGGGGCTTATAATCATTCGGTTCGTACAGCGTGCAAAAGTGACCAAAAGTCCAAGTGACCTGATAGCCATTGCCTTCAAAATAGCCTTCATGCCTAGAATTTGCTCCTAGTATTTTGGCTATTTCTTTAGCCACACTGGGCTTTTCGGCTATGCATACTTTCATCGGTAAAAAATTCTCCTTTTCAGAAAGGGGTAAAATTAGGGATATTTTAGGATTTACAGTATGCTGACAAAACTCTCAACTCTTTTCCTTGAGCTTAACCAAAATCAATACATTTTCAAAAAAATTAGCCTTCCAACTGCCTTTTCAGCTCTAAAACATACTCTATATCTTCCTCCAATTGATTGGCAATCTCCTGGGGCTGAATTCCATCCTTCAACATCTGAATAATC
>JANTGI010000055.1 GCA_024762995.1 Saprospiraceae bacterium
TTTTTGAGCATTTAAGGTATCTGTACCATTTTTTTCTTTGTTGTGAAAGACCAGACCTGTCTTTTCTGTAATTTTAAAGCCTAGATTTAATAATTCTTGTTTGGCTGGATCCAGTGGGATGCCATGTCCGGAAAAATGAAGGATAGTAGGCTCTTTATCAACAACTTGCATATTTAATTCCTTTCTTGAAGCCGCCATTTTTGATCTAAACTCAAACTCTGTTTTCCCTTCTAATTCTTCGGATATTGTCGAATGTTCTATGCGTAGATTAATCTTCGCTTCCTTTGAAGGGTTGGCTGCAATAAAGAGAATGACTTCTTTAGAGATATTGGTATTTTTATTAGGCTGCGACGGCTCTGGTCTTGTAAGCTTATTTCCTTTCACACCATCCCCAATATGCACATCCCCATCAGCCTGTATTTGGCTCCCAGATACCACATTCTTACTGTCCTTGATGATGGTTACATCGCTATCAGTATTGCCATGAATAATCGTGTTGTTATCTCCAGTAACGTTGATGAAATTGGAGCTTTGGGTGTCTTTATCTCCTGTTGACGGCTTAAGATCTGCTGCTGCCAACACTTTACGCAAGTCATCTTCCGACAAGTCATCAATGTATTCGTTTAGGGCGTTAGAAACACGGGCCACATACATTTTATAATTCTCATAAGAGATGATACCCGCTCTTTTGTCTCTTTCATTCGCATTCCATTGGGACAATAACAAAATATAATCATTATTGTCATCTAGGCTGTCGATGAGCAGGCGAAGTGCTATTTTTTTGGGGAGTTCTTTGAGTTTTGTTTTCATAATTCTAAATAATCATTCTCTTACGGAATGTATGGATGTGTAAATGTATGCACAAGATAATTCTCTTTTAGAAACTTTCGTAATTTTTGGGTATTAAACTAAATAGTGGCTTGTTTTTGCTATAAAATGGACATTTATTTTATTGGGTCTCCAAGGTAAAATGGGTGTTAATGGGCAACTTGTATTTTGCTTGCATCCTGCTCCAACTGGTGGTGGTTTGGTACTTCCAAATTCATTTGGAAGCAAAGGTCTCTTTTACAGTTCAATTTGGCGGGATGCTGCTACGCCATCCCTACACTGCCAAATGAACCTGTCTCTTGACAGCACTTGACAGGCAGGTCTGCCAGTACCAATAAATCACCATACTACTTTACCAACAAAGAAACAGTTTGCTTATTCTTAGTAGTTATCTGAATTTGGTAGATCCCTTTCGGCAAATCCCCAACGCCCAATTCAACTAATTCATGACCGCCTGCCAGTTGCTTATCAAATGAATACATTTCTTGGCCGGTGATACTTGTCAAAAGAAAATGGACTTTTTCTTTTTGCGCAAGCTGAAAATCTATTAGGAGATTGGTAGCGATAGGATTTTGACGTATTTTCCAAGTATCGGCAAAATCCAGATTGACGGATTGAATTTTAGAATAGGTAAACCTTCCATCTAAGTCCTTCATTTTCAGGCGATAATAAACTTTAGTATTACTTTTGTTATTTAGTTGATCAATGAAAGTATAGTCGGCATTTTCTTCATTTTTTGCTTCCACAAAACCGATTGGCTCAAAGTGACTTCCGTCAAAAGAGCGCTCTATTTCAAAACCATCTACTTCCACTTCTTGGTTGGTGGCCCAATTTAGTAGGGCTGCGCCATTAGATTCCCTTGCGGAAAAATCAAGTAGGGTCAATGGCAATGGCACATAATCTTCTATCCAAACAGAATAAGACCTTGGGGGTAATTCTATGTAAATTTGATTGCCGGCATTGACAGTGGCTATGGGATATTTGGAATAACCCAAATAATCTCCGAAGGTAGTCCCATTCGTAGAGTTAATCTCATGATCCACCTTCAGCGTATCCCCCGAATAATTAATACAAACAATAACTTCCTTTCCGCCAACGCCACCTGATATTTGATACAATAAAGTTGTATTCGCTTGCGCATTTGCCGAAAGGTAATTGCTAGCATAAGGCGTAGAAAAACGACTCAAGTAATCGACCGAAGTCGCTTGATAAATATAATCTTTGTGTAATGCCATCAATTCATCAATCTTCGGCTTCAATACTTCAGTGGGGGCATTGGGTACCGCAACACCATAATAATCGGGATAAAATACCGTCGGTAAGCCCACCTTATTGTTAGTCAAAATATAAGCATAGGCCAACATGGGGTCATTTTCTACGGGTTGGTGCAAGTCTCGAAAATCATGATTATTGACGAAAGTAACCACATTAAATCCGCTACCACTCGCCCCATCGACAATCCCACTATTAAAAACATTTCGGACATCATAACCGTAGCTATCACTAGCATCTTTTAAGCTTTGCCGCAAGGCGAAATCAAAGATTTTAACATCGATGGCGGCTTTTGCTCCTGCATTCATCGTGTTCATCACATTATCTGTCCACCCCTTTAACAAACTAGGATTCCCATCATAAAATTCGCCGACCACCAATCCCGGGTCAATCCCGGACGTGTGTAAGTCATTGAGCAATCCACCTACAAAACTAGGCGGAAAATGCTTCACCGCATCCATCCGTAATCCCCTGATATTCACAGAGTTCCACAACCATTTGGTCCAATCTGTCAAGACGGTTTGGGTGGATGTCTGTGTTTGGTCATAATCATAAAAAAACCATGGCCAATCCCAGTCACCCGCTAAGTGTGTGGTGTTGACATTGGACGAATTTGGATTAAAACTCTCAAAATTCATCGCACCTTGTCCGCTTGGCATGGTAAAGTCCGTATAGGTTTGATAGACTAATTGGCCGGCAATATCCGAATTAGTCGATGTACTCCAAATACCATAAATACGGTGATCAGAGTATTGACCATCTTGGTTGGAAAGATAAATAAATAAGGTATCCCCGGTCGCATCAAAGTCAGAAGCCTTTAGGTTTAGATGGAATTCATCGGTATTGCAAGTGCCGGTGGTTTCGACGGTGGCTACATAGTTTCGCCCGAGAATAATATCGTTATTTATTTGGCTGCAATCACCACCGCCGTTGGGTTCTGTTTCGGTACTATCCACTAAGCCTTGCCAACCGACAGTACCGGTATTGGCATATAGCTTATAAGTTTTGCCGTCAAATTGGTCATCACCGGTTTTGGAAGCAATCTTAATGTAATAATCTCCGGCTCCATTGCCACTGCTCCCACCCAAAGGAATAATACACCGAAATCGGTCCGAAGGATAAGCGGCCTTATCGGCTGTAAAGTTATCAATATATGTTTTCACCGCTGAATTATCTTCCGCAAGTCCCCCATCCCGATGGTTATAGACGACATCTGCGACAGAGTTGACGCCATTCGCCTGAAAAGCCGAAATCAAGGCATCCACTTCGGCTCTAGTCCCAAATCCCGTAGCTCCATAACCATATTCTCCCAAGTCATACAAATCTTTGGGGTCATACCCATTACTGCAAGAGCCGGAACTGGTACGCGATAAGGGCGGCAGCCAGACATAGGTGAATCCTGCATCCGCTAACTCTGTTGCTTGACTATTTAAGGTGGCTGCCCAATTCTCCGTGCTCCCATTACAAGTTTTCGGATAGTCCCAATACCAGCCTTGAAGCAAGAAGTCTTGGGAGAATCCTGAAAAGGATAGGAATAGTAAGAAGGCAAGCAGCCACAAGCTACTATTTATCTGTGCATTTTTCATTATTTGTTATCTTTTACATAACTTTACAGCGTTTATGTATTCGCCAAAAGCTATTTTGCATTTGCTTTCGCAAATAGTTGTTCTATGGTTTTTGGAAGAGTATTCATCACCAAAGGTACTAATTTATCTTTGGATTCACTTAAATTTTTTTATTATGAAAAAAGTAATACTTTCGTTTGTTTTTGTTTCTCTTGTAATTACGCTTGGTTACTCCTTTACAAAGGCTGGGTATGTATATCATGAGCAAACAAGCAATAACCCAGGATGTGGTTCAGATAATTACACAAGCACTAATACTCCATCAAATTCTGAAGGCTTTGTGATTACCTTTAAGGTAGAATCAAAGGATGACAATAATCCTGGCGTAAATAGAATAAAATTATATTACACCACAAATGGAACAGACCCGTCGGGTGCATGGGGTACTGGGGATGCTGGAACAACTGTGTTAGATGCTACTTGGTCTTGTGAATATAGCGCCGGAAAGTTTACCCAAGTTTACAAGGTTAGTATTCCAGCTCAACCAAATGGCACAGAAGTGAGATACATTATGTCAGCATGGGAACATAATAATGGGGATGAGCTATTTGCGAATAGCGGACCGAATGATGCAGGTGCAAGTGATTTTACATCTGCTTCTACTGCTACAAAATTTACTTATGTGGTTGGATCACCCCTACCAATTCTACTAACATCTTTTAAAGCACAAAAGACCCATTCCGGCGTTTCTCTATCATGGGGTACTGCTACAGAAATCAATAATAGTTATTTTACTATCGAAAAAAGTGTTGATAGTAGAAGTTGGGATGCTGTCGCAAAGGTTGATGGTGCAGGGACTTCTAACAGCCAAAAAAATTATCAATATCTTGATAGATTTCCAATGGCCGGAATTAACTATTATCGCTTGCGCCAAACGGATTATGATGGTAAATTCACCTTTAGTCCAGTTATTTCTGTTGAATTAGAAAGGAGTGGGTATTCTCTGTATCCAACAAAGACTAAGGATGTAGTTTATCTGAAAAAAGAATCAGACATTCTTATCCTTAACTCCTTGGGGCAGAAGGTTTTGGATGGGCATTTTGCACATCAAATAGATGTCTCCGGCCTAGCATCCGGTTGGTATTTTGCGCAAGCTATTGAAAATAAAAGGCCCGTTTTTATTGGTCGTTTTTATAGGGAATAAAAAATCGCTTGTTAGAGCAGATTAAAAAAAGCCGGAATCATCAATTGATGATTCCGGCTTTTTTTTTTAACTAATACTGCTGAATCTCTAAATTACTGATAACAAGGATTCTGCACCAAATTCGAATTCACATTGAGTTCCTTTTCAGGAATGGGCCAAAGCGTTTTGCAAGGGTCATCCTGATCCGGTTTTTCCCAGATGGGGTCTCCATAGACACCGAAACGAATCATATCGTTTCTGCGGTGTCCTTCGGCATATAATTCACGTCCACGTTCCGCAAGGAGCTTTTCGTAGGTCAAATCCGTAAATGGATCGACACCGGCCCTTGCCCGGACTTCATTAACGTAAGGCAGCGGGTCTCCAAATCCACCACGCATATTGACTTCCGCTTTTAGCAACAAGACATCTGCATATCTAAATACCGGGAAATCATTGCTCATATAGCGATCAGAACCGGGGATGATAGGCCATTTGACGATACGGGCACCTGACTGACGTAAGCAATTCGGCTCCAGCATGTTGATATGTGGATCCAAATTAAGTCCGGGGCCATCCAAATCTCTAGGCTTAGTCGGATTAGTTGGGTCAAACTTCTCGTAACCTGGGTCTAGGATTTGGTTGCCATCCGCATCATATTGTTTGCCAAATAACAAGCCATTTCGACGTAAGTCGGCATCTTCGAAAGAATCAAAAAAGGCTTCTTGGGCAGATAATCCATTCCAAGGCTTATTTTCGATGCCATACTTTTCTTGCAGGTTGTAATGCAAAGAAAATAAATGAACTTCAAAACCCTTGGCTTCTGTTTGGTCGAAAGGCACACCAAAAATAGTCTCCTTGGAAGCAATACTGTTGTCCTTGAAATTATCGAAGAAATCACTTTCTAATTGATACTTTCCGGAGTTGATGATGGTATCTAGCGCAGCATTGGCTTTAGCCCATTCGGGGCTTCCCTTAAATACTTCAGCGTTCATGTATAATTTGGCCAAAATCATCTGCGCCACATAGTAGTTCACCCGCGCATGAGTAGCGATACCGGTGTCTTTCGACAAAAGCGGCATGGCTTCCAAAAGCTCAGATTCGATAAAATCATAGACTTCGGGACGCGTATTCTTGGCCGGTTTATAGTCTGCCGGCACATCAAAACGATCCACAATCGGCACTTCTCCATACAAATCAATCAGCCAATAGTAATACAAAGCTCTAAACGCCCGCAATTCAGAAATGGCAATATTGGCTTCATCAGTTCCCACTTTTTCAAATTGTAGGATTAGGCGGTTACAAGTATTGACACCATAATAAAGTACGCCCCACCAGCGGTCAATATAGCTTTCGGCAGGTGTCCAAGTATGTCTATGCCAGCGATGCCATTCACCGCCATCAAACCAGTCACCACCCCGTTGTGGCACCACTAAAATGTCTGTTCCGGCATCCAAACCGAGCAGACCGAATTTGTGCCCGGCCAATTGATACATATTGGTATAAGCAGCCCCAAAGGCATAAATTAAGTTATTGGGGTCATCGAAGAAGTTTTCTCCCGTCAGACCGGAATACACTTCTTCATCCACATTCATGCAAGACGTCGGCATCAACATAAAGAACACCAAGCTTGCAAAGAATAGTTTTTTGATTATTTTTATTTTCTTCATTTTTGATTATTTTTATCCTTTCGGAAAAAGATTAAAAGCCAACATTCAGGCCAAAAGTAAAGGAACGAGTCGCAAAATAAGTGTCCGGACGATCAATTCCCGGCACCAAAGGATTACCATAATCCGCATATCTTACTTCCGGATCCAAGCCGGTATATTTGGTAAAAGTTAACAAGTTTTGTCCGGATAGGGTAAGTCTTAGCTTAGAGAATTGTCCACCTTCTTTTAGCTTGAAAGTATATCCGATGGTGGCATTGTCCAATTTTACGAAAGACGCCTTTTCCACATATACATCGGAGAAAACCGGCCCGTTTGTCGCATCCTTATAATCTAAGATACTTTTCATCCCACTTTGGACTCCCAAAACAACAGGGACGCCGTAACGAGCATTATTGACATTGACTAGGTCATGCCCAAATACCCCCCGGAAGAAAATGTTAAAGTCAAAGTTCTTGTAAGTGACGGTATTGCTCAATCCCATTTGGAATTTTGGTAAGGCATGTCCAATCACTTCTACATCTGCATTGGCATCAAAGAGTCCATCACCATCTATATCCTTATATTGTAGGACGCCGGCAGAATCAATGCCCGTAAATACAGGTCCGACGATTTGTCCCAAAGCCTTGCCTTCTTCAACTCTTACGGTTTGAATACCGGTCAAGAAAGGCGCACCCAAGTCCCCAAATTTTAGGACACCGGCAGATTCCGTTTCGTTATTGGTAATCTTACGGAGTTTAGTATCGAAGAATTTAGTGTAAGTAAGGTCAGCAGCCCAATGTAGGTCTTTCTTGTTGATGATGTGTCCGCCCAAGGCAAACTCTAATCCAGAATTTTCTAATTCACCGACATTCAGCCATTTTTTATCACTAGGATTGGGGGGAACCGGCACTTTGAACTCCAGAAGTAACTCGGAGGAGATAGATCTAAAGTAATCAATTTTACCATTGATCTTGTAGTCAAATAGGCCAAAATCCACCCCTGCATTAAATTCTTTTTTGACTTCCCAGCCTAGGTCGGGGTTGTCATTACGGATGGGGCTAAATGCCTGCACATATTGTCCGTTATAGTAAAATTTTTCGGAGCTTGGTCCAAATAACAACTGAGACAAATATGGATAAGGCGGTAAATTACCGGATTCTCCATACCCCGCTCTAAGTTTTAGCGAAGGTACGTTCTTAATGCTAAACATTTTCCCTAGGTTAATACCGGCACTTACACCTGGAGTAACCAATGCTTTACGTCCTACTCCAAAGCGAGAAGCAGCATCACGGCGGATATTAGCTGTCATAAAGGCGAGATCTTTCCAGTTTAGCGAAAGCCTACTGAAGATACCCGCTAATTTGCTTTGTTCTTTGTAACTGTACATCGCTTCTGCATTGGCTAATACCTGACGACCGGCCCCTAAGTTATACACGTTATATTTGTCCGTAAGGAAATCTTGCCCACGTGCACCAAAAACATCCCGTGTATCGACTTGATAGGCATGACCAACCATGAGTTTAAAGTTTAAGCCACTAAAATCTCTTTCATAAGTGGAAATCATATCAAAGATAGTGCTTAGGTTTTCGTTCCAATCTCTACGTGCATACCCTTTATTGCTACCGGAACCAAATGGCGTCCAAAAACTTTTTTTGCTCCAATATTCATCATAAACCCCACTTTCACGGTTTTGGGAATAAGACATGCTAAACTTTAAGCCTTTCAAAATCTCATACTCCCCTTTGACCCGTCCCAAAATATTTCTGGAGGTCTTGCCCTTGTTATTTTGCTCTAAGATGGCTACCGGATTGTAGAAGAAAAAGGCATCTCTTTGGAAGTAACCGCCCCATTTTTCTTGAGCCGGATCATCCGAATAAACAGGTGCCGTGGGATTATACCTTGCGGCAAATTGCAATGCTTCATTAATGGCATAATCGGCCTTATTCACGGTAGAAGACAAGTCCACATTGATATTTAACTTATCATTCAAAGCCTTCTGATTGAAGTTTAATTGCCCATTTAAGCGTTCAAAACCGGAATTAAGTACCACACCTTGGTTATTACGATAGTTCAAGGCAATGCGGTAATTAGACTTGTCATTTCCACCGGACAAGGACAAGTTATGGACGTGTGTCAAAGCACGGCGTGAAACTTCATCCATCCAATTGGTGGTAACGGACGAGTCTAAATCAACCGTATTTGGTAAAGACCGAAATTCTTCTGCGGTCAAGACCTGCGGCGCTCTGGAAACGGACTCTGTAGTCAAAGCGGCACTATATTCTACTTTGGCAGTTCCTTTGCGCCCTTTTTTAGTTTTGATTAAGATGACCCCAGAAGTACCGCGAGCACCATAAATAGATGTTGCGGAAGCATCTTTCAAGATGGTCATGGATTCGATGTCATTGGGATCTACACTAGACAAATCTGCTCCCGGGACACCATTGATGACAATCAGCGGCTCCACATTTTGTCCAAAGGTAGAGATACCGCGTAAGCGAATATTAAATCCACCATTGGGGTCGCCGCCCGGTTTGGCGATGGAAAGCCCGGACACCTTACCTTGTAGCAATTGGACGGGGCTGCTGATATTTCCACCATTAAAGTCATCAGAGCTGACTGTAGCGACGGCACTAGTCACTTCTTTGGATTTTTGTGTACCGTACCCAACGACGACAACTTCGTTAAGTACTTCCGTTTCTTCTTCTAATGCAACATTCATTTCAGTTCCTGTAATTTCTAAAGTTTGGGAGACAAATCCCAAATAAGAAAACATCAATTGCGTAGCACCTTCAGGTACTTCTACAGTGTATTTACCATCAAAATCGGTGCTGGCACCGATTGTTTCGCTACCTACGACGACGACAGATGCCCCGTACAGAGGCTCCCCTGACTTTTTATCTGAGATGATTCCTGTCACCTTTTTTTGCGCAAGCGCTGCTTGGCTAAATAAGACCAAACAAAAAATCGCCAGATAGCTAAGTCTTAGTATTTTTCGTTGTTTTTCCATTTATAAGCAAAGTTTATTTGTTTAGGTAATAATACCATGGCGAAGATATGCAAAATATTAATTTTTGCATTAATTTTTTTGCACCTATTATAAATATTTAATTTATATTGTGGGCTGATTTTTTTCTTAAAATTTAAAACACATAATATGAATCCAAAAATTAACTTTTTGTTAGCCTTCTTGATGCTATTTGGTGCTTACTCTTTGAGTGCCCAATGTAAAAAGGTCGGGCTAATTGGTGAGTTTACCGGGTGGTCTGCTGACTTTGAGTTGGATCGAAGCCCTACTGATGTCAATGTCTTTACAGGCATAGTAACTTTTAATGAAGATAATGATACTGCACCCGCAAATGACACAATGGAAGTGAAGTTTAGAGAATTAGGTGATTGGGGGGTTAATTGGGGATCTGCTGATTTTCCGACAGGAACCGGAACTAATGGTGGCGATAACATCTTAGCGGCTTATGGCACTTATTTCGTGACATTCAATTGTAGTACAGGAGATTATTCATTTACGCCTACGTGCGGAGAAGTGAGTATGATTGGTGAGATGAACGGATGGGCCGGTGATGTACCGATGACCAGAAGTGAGTCTGACCCGAATGAATGGACGGCTTATATTGGTTTTTCGGAAGCAGATGATACCGATCCGGCCAATGACACGATTGAGCTAAAATTTAGACAAGATGCAGATTGGGCCGTCAACTGGGGAAGTGATGAATTTCCTTCCGGTACCGGTACCAATGGTGGCGATAACATCAAAGCTCCTTATGGTCACTATAAGGTAACCTTCAACTGTTCTACCGGTGCTTACAACTTTGAATCAACTTGTGGTAATATCGGTTTAATTGGTGAGTTTAATGGCTGGGCAGAAGATTATTGGTTGACTAGAGATGCCACCAATCCAAATATGTGGACCACGGTCATTGATTTTAATGCAGATAATGACCCCAATAGCAATGATACGATTGAAGTAAAATTCAGACAGGATTCTGATTGGGGCGTTAACTGGGGAGATGCCGCCTTCCCTTCTGGTACCGGTACTAATGGAGGAGCCAATATTCCGGCACTTTATGGCAAGTATTTTGTGACTTTCGATTGTAGCACCGGAGACTATACCTTCTCCCCTACTTGTGGTGAGATTAGTATGATTGGAGCGTTTAATGATTGGAATGGTGATGTACCTATGAATCGTAGTGCAGCCAATCCAAATGAGTGGACATTGACAAGATCTTGGTTTGCAGACTCTGAAGTGAAGTTTAGAGAAGATCAAGGCTGGACTGTCAACTGGGGCGATAGTGCTTGGCCATCCGGAACGGCCACAGATAATGGACCGAATATTCCGTTAGTTGCAGGCATGTATGATGTGACTTTCAACTGCTCTACCGGTGCTTACTCCTTTACAGAAAATACAACGGATTGTGGAGAAATCAGCATGGTGGGTGATTTTAATAATTGGGGTATCAATGATGATGTGACCAAACCACCAACGGATTTATATTTGATTCGGGATGCGACTTATCCAAACTTATTCAGCTTAGTACATAATTTTACGTCAAGCACTAAATTGCTTTTCAGAAGAAATACGGATCTCACTTTAGTGGATGCTTGGGGAGGCACATTCCCATCAGGCACCGGACTTTATGGTGATGTCGCATCGTTCTTTGAAGTGCCCGGTGGTACTTTCCGTATTACATTTGATTGTAATTCAGGGGATTATAACTTTGAGCGTTTAGGTTCTTCTGTGACGGCACCTAAGGTCTTTGACATGGCTATAGATGGTCAATTGAATGAAGCCGATTGGGATTTGAACCAGAATGTCAGTCGGGTAATAGACGGAGATGCCGGTGCGGATCCGGTTACAGCTGATTTTGGTGTGACTTACAATAATACTTATCTATTTGTCGGTGCAAAAGTCATTGACGCAGATGTTAGTGGAGCAAATGACGGCGTCGCTATATTTGTTGATGGCAACAAATCCGGTGGAGACTATGATGATTCTGATGTTTTTGTTGTAGTCAGTGCAGACGGTGCTGTTGATGTTATTAAAGGTCCGTCCGGTGGTATTACTGTTGATGGTGCCGCATCTAACACCGGCGATGGCTATGCGATTGAAGCTAGAATTCCTTGGGCAGCCTTGGGTGTTACTCCGGTATCCGGAGAACAGATTTCTTTTGATTTAGGGGTTTCTGACTATGATGCCGGTGCAGACCAAAGTAAAATTGGTTGGAATGGTAATATATCTGATACTTCTTCTACATCTGCCTTTGGAGACTTGTTATTTGGAGACTTGAAGTGCGGTAATATCAGTATGAGTGCCGGAAGTATTGGTGATGTTGACTTGAGACCGACTACAGACAATCCAAATTTGTATGTGGGTACTTATGAGTTTGAAACTGACATGGGCATTGTTTTCCGCAAGGATCACTCTTCCACTGTCAATTGGGGTTCCAGTGACTTCCCAACAGGTACGGCAACTATTAATGGCGGAGATATTCCTGCAACAACCGGTAGATATAGAGTTTCTTTTGGTTGTTTGGACGGTGCCTATTCGTTTACGCCAGCCCCTGCTGATGCGACGGTCGCTTATAGCCAATATACCACAACACCAAATACGATTGATGGTGATTTAACCGAATATGATCTTGCTTACGGTATGGATGCAGGAGTTGTAGATGGTACCGGACCAAATAATAATACGGTAACTTGGGGATCTGACTGGGATGAAAACTGGTTGTACCTTGCAGCAAAAGTAGTAGATGGTGTCGTTGAAGGTGCCGGTAATCCTTGGGAAAATGATGCCATTGAGATGTATATCGACGGTAATCATGATTCTGATGGTACTTATGATGCGGACTATGACACACAAATTATCATGGATAACAAAGATGGTGATGTACTATGGGTCAAAGCAGATGGTGTACAATTGGATTCAATTGAGTCCAAATGGCTTGTAACTAGTAACGGATACAATGTAGAAGTGAAGTTGAACTGGCCTGATTTTAGTTTCAATCCCGGACGTAATAAGTCTATTGGATTTACTATTGGTAATAATGACAGTGACAATGGTCTAGGACGTGATTACCAAACGGCTTGGGTCGGTGATGGTAACAACTGGAATAATACCGCTGTATTTGGTGACTTGCAATTGGCCGGTGGTCCTTTAGTGAATACTCAGGCGCCTTTCGTCAACCATCAATTGAGTGTCTATCCAAATCCTTCTGAAAGAAGTGTTGGTTTTTATGTAGCACCTAATAGCAACATCATTGCCGGTAAAGCACAAATTAGAATCGTCAATATGATGGGACAAGTCATGAATACTCAGCAAATTGAGTTCTCCGGACAAAGTGCCGTTCGTATTCAGACCAATAATTTGACTCCCGGCATTTACATTGTACATTTGACTACAAAGAATGGCAAGCAGGCTTCTAAGCGCATTGTTATTCAATAAGTTATGGGATACTTGCTTCGGGTGAGTATTTGAAAATAGGAAGAGCTGCATCATTTATTTGGTGCGGCTCTTTTTTTTAACACTAAGGACACGAAGGCTGCTTCACTAAGGGGCACTAAGAATTTCAAAACTCCTAAATCTGCGATTATCTGCGGGAAAAATCTGCGTATATCTGCGGGATTCTTTTTAACACTAAGGGCACGAAGGCCGCTTCACTAAGGGACACTAAGGGGCGAAGTCTTTTATCTAAGTGATTCATTTTTTTCAACACCTAAGCCCCCCATAATCCAAAAAAAACGTACCTTTAGACGTTTGCACAATTTTGTCAAAAAAACTTAAATTCATCACTCCGATTATGCAAAAAAATATTTTTCACAAGCCTTTTTTGTTCTTTTTTGCCATTTTACTAGGTTTTTCGCATTTGGCGCAAGCTCAGGTAATTTGGACCGATCCGGTTTTTCCCATTCCGAATGCCGGAGTGACCGTTTTTTTTGACGCCACCCAAGGAGCCGGAGGATTAGCCAATTGCAACTGTGACATTTATGTCCATACAGGATTGATTACTTCAGCGAGCACCAGCGGCAGTGATTGGAAACATGTGGTGACAGATTGGGGCGTCGCCAATGCCAATTGGAAGATGACTCCGGTCGCCGGCCAAAACGATGTATTTTCTTTTACCATCGCCCCCAATATCAGCACATATTACGGCGTGAGTGGTGGAGAATCCATCCAAAAACTAGCTTTTGTATTCAGGAATGCGGATGGTTCCAAAGTCGGCAAAGGGGATGGAGATACCGACCTTTTCTATGATGTTTTTAGTTCAGGTTTTCCTTTTACGGTGCTTGTCCAAAGTCCGACAGAATCCAGTCTGGTCAAAGCCGTCGGAGACACCATTCCATACAAAGCGGATGTCTCGGAATTGGCGACCTTATCCCTTTATGACAATGGCAGCCTTTTGACGGAAGTGACTAATATTCAATCCATTAACTATGATATTATTGCGCAAGCAGGTGCCCACCATATTGAGCTAAAAGCAGACAATGGCAATCAAATTATCACCAAATCCTTCAATTATATTGTCCCCGGAACGCCTACAATCGAAGCTTTGCCGGCGGGGATGGAACATGGGATTAATTACTTGAATGATTCGTCCGTTTTGCTGGCATTGTATGCTCCGAATAAGGATTTTGTTTTTGTGATTGGAGATTTTAATAATTGGGAATTAAACGATAACTATTTGATGAATCAGACTCCGGATCATAAGGTTTGGTGGTTGACTATTAATGGGTTTACGCCAAATGAAACAGTAGGTTTTCAGTATAACGTGGATGGTAATATTTTGATTGGAGACCCCTATTGTGAGACCGTTTTGGACCCACAAAATGACCAATATATTCCTTCTTCTACTTATCCCAACATGCCTCCTTACCCTAGCGGAAAAACAACAGGCATCGTTTCCTTAATGACACCCGGTGAAGCACCTTTTGATTGGCAAGTTACGGATTTTCAAAAGCCGGAAAAGACGAATTTGGTCATTTATGAACTGCTCTTGCGGGACTTTTTGGGGCAACCCAATTTTAATACCTTAAAAGATACTTTGGATTATCTCTCAAATCTAGGTGTCAACGCCATTGAATTGATGCCGATTAATGAATTTGACGGTAATATTAGCTGGGGTTACAATCCCGTTTATCATGGGGCAATAGACAAGTATTATGGCACCAAAGAAGCGTTCAAGGCCTTAGTCGATGCTTGCCATGAGCGGGGAATAGCGGTTATTTTGGATGTGGTTTTTAATCATGCGCATGAAAATTCACCGCTCGCCAAATTGTATTGGGATTCGGCTAATTTCAAACCTTCAGCGGATAATCCGTGGCTCAATCAAGTAGCGCCGCACAATTATAGCGTCTTTTATGACTTCAACCATGAAAGTCCGGCCACCAAGTTATTTGTGGATGAAATCTTGACCCATTGGCTGGAAAATTATCATGTGGATGGTTTTCGGTTTGACTTAACCAAAGGATTTACACAAAATGTCGGTGGAAACTATGATGCTTGGGCTTATGATGCTTCGCGGATAGCCATCCTAAAGCACTATGCCAATACCATTTGGAATACTTCTTCGGATGCTTATGTTATCTTAGAGCATTTTACGGAAAATTCGGAAGAAAAGGAGTTGGCCAATTATGGCATGATGCTTTGGAGTGGTTTTGGGGTGCATGACAATTATTTGGAAGCGTCGATGGGCTATGATTCAGATATTACCGATATTTCTTACGCAAAACGCACTTGGTCGGAGCCGCATTTGGTCGGTTACATGGAAAGCCATGATGAAGAGCGGATGGCTTACAAAAACCATAAATATGGTAATTCGTCCGGCAGTTATAGCGTCAAAAATCAGGCTACTTCGATGAAGAGAATTGAGTTGGCGAGTGCGTTTTTCTACACCATACCGGGGCCGAAGATGCTTTGGGAATTTGGTGAATTGGGTTATGATTATTCCATTAATTATTGCCAAAATGGATCCGTCAATCCAAGTTGTCGAGTAGATCCCAAACCCATCAAATGGGATTACCTCCAAGATGCCGACCGCCACCATTTGTATGAGACAGTCAGTAATATTATTTATTTACGGACCCATTATCCATTATTTAAGACGACGACATTTAGCATTTCCCAAACCGGCAAAACTAAATCTATCCGACTTAGTGATACGGACAGCAAGGGGATTGTGGTGGGCAATTTTGATGTGGTTCAGAAATCGGCCACGCCTATTTTTTATCATACGGGCATATGGTATGACTACTTGAGCGGCGATTCTATTCAAGTAGATAATATCATGATGCCGATCGACTTGGCGCCGGGAGAGTACCATATTTATTTGGATAAAAAGGTGGCTACGCCCAATGCCACGACTACGCCTAAGAAGTTGATTTACACCGAATTACACCCTAATCCGAGTGATGGACGTTTTACATTGCGTTACCAAACCCACTCCGTCAAAGATGTGTTGATTCAAGTCATTTCCCCTTCCGGAAAAATAGTCATTTCAGAGCAACAGAAAAAAATGGCAAGCGGTATTCATGAATGGAGTCCTAGTCAAAATCTGTCTTCCGGATTTTATTGGGTACGTCTTGCGACAAAAGATGGGATTGGGGTGGAGAAAGTGTTGATTGAGATGCACTAGTAAAAATTTGAATAGTTTGTGAAAAATCGTATTTTTGACCAAGTATTCTTCCACATAAAGCAAAAAATGGAAAAAGTAATTCGACTTTGGAAACCAGTTAAGCTTGAACAAGCTTGGTTGGATTGTGACACATCTCTCCTTGACAATATTACTCCTTCTTGGTTTGAAAGAAGAAAAAAATTAAGTGAAAATTCCAAAGAGTATAAAGATTTTCTCGAACGATTAAAACGAGAACATGCCATTGAAACAGGCATCGTAGAGAGATTGTATGATTTGAATAAGAGTATAACTGAAACTTTTATTGAGGAAGGGTTTGAGAAAAGTTATTTGAGTCACGGCGATACAAATATTCTAGAAGATGATTTGATGGCTTTTCTTAAAGATCACTCTGATTCGGTTGATTTTGTTTTTGATGTTGTGAAAGAGGAGAGACCCCTATCGACGAGTTTTATCAATCAACTCCACCAATTAGTGACAAGAAGTCAAAAGTACATAGAAGGTAGAAATGCTTTAGGGCAAAAAACAAAAACAACCTTACTAAAAGGCAAGTACAAGGAAATGGAAAATAACCCCACAAGAGAAGACGGAACAAAAGTCTTGTATTGTTCTCCTGATCATGTGTCCTCTGAAATGGATAACCTAATCCGAATTTATAACAGCAATGCCGATAGTGTAAATCCATTAATTCTTGCCACTTGGTTTCATCATGCGTTTACAACTATTCACCCTTATCAAGATGGTAATGGAAGAGTTGCCAGATTATTGACAAGTTTAATTTTTATTAAACATCGTTTTTTTCCATTTACCGTATTACGCAAAGAAGCAAAGGTAAAGTACATCAAGGCTTTAGAGAAAGCAGATAATGGGTATCCACAAGATTTAGTTAACTATTTTGCGGAGGTTCAAATACGGAATATTCAAAAAGCCTTAAATCTAAAGGAGATTACAAGTGTATCTTTGGAAGAAGTTCAAGATATTTTTGCGAAGAAGGTAGAGCAACTAAGAAGTGAAAAAGTAGGAAAAGCTCAAGAAATATTGACTAAAAGACGAAATGAAGTATTTAAATACTGTAGTCACATTCTCAACCAATTGATGCAAAATTTAAAAGAAAAGCTTAATGGAAATGCTGATGTTTCTCTAGCAAGTTGTTCTTTCGATAAGCCGGAAAAGCAGCATTATTTTTATCGACAAATCGTCGGTTACGCAAAAAAACATCAATACTTTTTTAATCGTTCTTACCCCAAAGCATGGTTGCTGCTTATGATAGAAATGGAAAAAACCAAAAGATATCAACTTGGGATTTCTATTCATCACTTTGGTTATGATGATACAACACTTGCTATCGGCTCTTTTTTGGAATACAAAGGAAGTGAAGAAGAGGAAGAAATGGATACCACTTTACCCTTGGAAATTAAACCTTTCGTAATTTCCGTATCAGATGATCTAGAATCAAAGCAAAAAAGCATCAAAGAGTACCTTGAGCATGCACTTACGATTTCCTTAGGACATATAGCAAATCAGATGTAGAATGGTGCTTTTTGATATAAATATCCGAAGATTTTAGGCATTGAATAACCCAATATGCTTGAGAAGCTAAAATTCGACGCAGACATCAATGAATACAAAAGCAAACAAACCATGAAAAACATACTCTTTCTATTAGTCATTCTTGCCTTTGGCTGTCATCAAAAGCCACTACCCAAGACAGATGATAAATCTAAAAAACTTCAATCGGAAACAAAGCACCATCCTGATTACCATTGGTCGGAGTATAATCGGAACTTAAACTCCCTGATTACCTTAGAACCGGATACGACCTTTGTTCAATTGGACGATTATCTCCCCGCTGAAAAATACGAGCAAATTTTTGGTTACGGTATGTCGGTCACAAGAAAGAAAAAGGACGTACTGGAAGTTTCGGGTCTCACTCAAATCCCGCTGTCCATCATTGGATACAAAGTCAACGGAGACGATACCGATTATGCCATCCCCGTCCGCAAATCCCCCAAAAAGCCTGTCCATTTTACTTTTTCGCCGCAAGGCAAGACCTATAAAACCGTACAATTAGTAGGCGATATCAATGCTTGGAATCCGGCCAATACGCCTATGCAATTGCAAAACGGACAATGGATAGCCGATTTAAATTTAGTGCCCGGGCGGTATGCTTATCAAGTGGTTTTGGACGGCAAATGGCAGCTTGACCCCAATAATCAAGATAGCATCGAAAATGGAATGGGCGGTTGGAACTCTCTTCTTGTCGTGGAAGGCCCGCAAATAGATAGTCTGCCGATATTGAAAACGAAGGATTATTCGGACACTCAAATCTTACTTGAAGCCCAACAGGCAGATAATGTGTTGGCTCTTTGGCAAAATCAGCGCCTTTTTGCTGAAAAGCAAAGTGATGGCTCTTTTGTCCTGCCGTTGCCGAAAATTCATTCTCCCAAACATCGCTCTTTTATTCGAGTTTGGGCTTACAATAAATATGGAATTAGTAATGATATTTTGATTCCGTTGGAAAATGGAAAGGTAATCTCCGATGCCCAACAATTGACCCGATTTGACAAAGCCACGAATGATATTTATTTTGTTTTTGTGGATCGTTTTTCGGATGGTCGCCAAGATAATGATGAACCTTTAAGTGACCCGGAAGTGGCCCCGCGAGCTGATTTTCATGGTGGTGATTTAGCGGGAGTGATTCAGAAACTAAGGGATGGATATTTTAATGATTTGGGATTTACGGCCATTTGGTTGTCACCCATTGTCCAGAATCCTAAAGGGGCGTTTGGGCTGTATGACAAAAAGGGGATAAAGAGTAAGTTCTCGGCTTTTCATGGGTATTGGCCGATTTCTTTTTCAAAAATTGATGATCGATTTGGGACGGAAGCAGAGTTGAAAGAATTAGTGCGATTGGCGCACAAAAAAGGCATTAATATTTACCTAGATTTTGTGGCCAATCATGTCCATGAATTACACCCTGTCTATCAAGCCAATAAGGACAAAGGTTGGGCAACTAATCTGTATTTGCCGGACGGCACATTGAATACGGAAAAGTGGGATGAACATCGCTTAACGACTTGGTTTGATGTGTTTTTACCGACCTTAAACCTTGAAAAACAGGAAGTTACGGAAATGCTGTCGGATAGTGCGTTGTATTGGTTGAAGACTTATGATATTGATGGATTTCGGCATGATGCCACTAAACACATCCCCAAGATTTTTTGGCGGACGCTGACCAAAAAAGTCCGAAAATATGAACAAAAACGGGGAGAACCGGTCTTCCAAATCGGGGAGACCTATGGCACACCCGAACTCATTAATTCTTATCTCGGAACAGGGATGCTGGATGGTCAATTTGACTTTAATGTGTATGATGCTTTGTTGTCTTCAATCTGTCGGGAAGATGTCGGATTTGAAGCCGTCCAACAGCGATTGAGTCAAAGTTTTGATTATTATGGGCAACATAATTTGATGGGCTATATGACCGGTAATCAGGACAAGCCTAGATTTATGGCGATGGCTACGGGCGATGTCAAATTTGATGAAGATGCCAAGTATGCCGGATGGAGTCGAAATATCCAAAAAAAGACCGATGCGGGATACAAAAAACTGGCGATGATGCATGCCATTTTGCAGACGATACCGGGGATTCCGGTTTCCTACTATGGGGATGAAATCGGTTTGACGGGTGGCAATGACCCGGACAAT
>JANTGI010000056.1 GCA_024762995.1 Saprospiraceae bacterium
GACGCAGGCGGGCCTGCCCGACGCAGGCGGGCCTGCCCGACGCAGGCGGGCCTGCCCGACGCAGGCGGGCCTGCCCGACGCAGGCAGGCGCCGCAGGCAAATCTCACCGCACCACCAAACTTTCCCGCTCTGCCCCCGTCGAAACCAACTGAACAGGGACTTTGACTTTTTGCTCAATCAAACTAATGTATTCTTTAGCCTTTTCCGGAAGGGCATCATACGACTGACTGCCGGCCAATGATTGCTGCCAACCGACTAAGTGTTCATACTGTGGCTCCACATCTACCGCATCCAAATCAAATGGAAAATGTCTGCTTTCCTGACCTTCAATAAGGTATTTATCGGCATAAGTAATTTGCTCAAGTTTATCAAAAATATCAATCTTCGTCAACGCCAACCGCGTAACTCCATTAATCAAAATACTATATCTTAACTGCACCAAATCCAGCCAGCCACACCTTCTCGGGCGACCGGTCGTAGCCCCAAACTCATGCCCTTCCTCCTGCAAGAATCGGCCTTGCTCATCAAATAATTCCGTCGGAAAAGAGCCCCCACCCACGCGAGTAACATAAGCCTTAAATATCCCAATTACCTCTCCAACCTGATGAGGAGAAATGCCCAGTCCGATACAACACCCTGCCGTCACCGTATTGGAAGAAGTCACGTATGGATACGTTCCAAAATCTATATCCAGCATTGTACCTTGGGCCCCTTCGGCCAATACTTTTCGGCCTTGTTCCAAAGCATCATTGATATAGTAGGTGCCTTCTACCACTTCTATTTTTTTTATTTCTTCAATGGCTTCAAACCACTTTTGCTCCTCGGCTTCTAAGTCAAAACTGACTTTCGGATACAGCTTCAATAGATTCAAGTGTTTGTCTCTCAACGCACTATATCTTTCTTTAAAATTTTCAAGCGAAATATCGCCTACCCGAAGACCATTTCGACCGGTTTTGTCCATGTAAGTCGGACCGATGCCTTTTAGTGTGGAGCCAATCTTCTTTTTCCCCTTGGCAGCTTCCGAAGCAGCATCCAACATACGATGCGTCGGCAAGATAAGATGAGCACCATTCGAGATAAGCAATCGAGAAATAGCGTCCGGCATGATGCTTTTCACCATTTTTATTTCTCGTTTTAGCGTAATCGGGTCAACAACCACACCACTACCTATAAAATTAAAAATCCCCTTTCGGAAAATACCGGAGGGAATCGTATGCAAAACTACTTTATGATTTTCAAATATCAACGTGTGCCCCGCATTAGGCCCACCTTGAAATCTAGCAACAATATCATAATTGGGGGCAAGAAAATCGACAATTTTTCCTTTGCCTTCATCTCCCCACTGCAAACCTAAAACAACATCAACCATCTAACCAAGTGTTTTTTGAGTGTCTAAAACTTCAACGGTCACAAAGATAAGTATTTTGAAGTTACACTACAGAATTTCTTTCACAGCCCTTTCGGGAATAAATCCAACCCCTATTTCTTTCTACAATCCCCACAAAGCCCGTAAATATTTAAGCTATGATAAGCAATCTCAAAATCAATCAATTCTTCTACCATGGATTTCGTTTGCTGGATCCTAGGGTCACAAAATTCGATGACCTTTCCACATTTGGTGCAAATCAAATGGTCATGCTGCTTATAACCCAATGATTTTTCAAAAAGGGTAATATTATTACCAAATTGCTGCTTTTTGACTAAATCAACCTCGACCAAAAGCTCTAAAGTATTATAAACCGTCGCTCTACTTACTCGATATTCTTGGTTTTTCATGTGCAAAAATAAATCCTCGGCATCCAGATGTCCTCCAAGGGAATAAATTTCTCGTAAGATGGCAAATCGTTCCGGTGTTTTGCGCAAGCCCCTCGCTTCTAATTCCTCCGTAAAATGAGAAATTGCTTTTTCAATAATATTTATTTCGTCTGACATATTTTCAGTCTTCTTTTTGAGCCATAATAATGTATTGATAATCCAATGAATAATTATCGGTCAACAGCCTCGTATAACCCGCTTCTTTGAGCATCGTCTCCACTTCTTCAAAGGTCACCAAATAATTGGCAAAACCCTTTCGGGAACTATTTTCCTTGCGGTAATCCACAATGATGATTCTACCTCCCTTTTTCATTCCCTTTTTTAGCTTTTCCAAATAACTCACCTTGTCCTTAATATAGCCGAAAGTATTGACAATCAATACATCATCTACTTCCCCTGCTGCCAGTTTGGGATTATTTTTTTCGACCAGTCGAGTGGTGAGCTTTGCAGCATTCTCCTTGGGCAGGGTTTGCACTTTTACAGAGTCGATATAACTCACAAATCTTGGATCAATCTCCAAAGCCAAAACCTTATGGGCTTTTGGGGCCAACCGAATAGAAAAATATCCCGTCCCGGCACCTACATCCGCAATGGTTTTTCGACTCATATCTCCCAACAACTGAAAAATCACCTCCGGTTTTTGCCATATATCTCTATCCTTGGGCTCATAGGTTTCTACCAATTCATCAAAATCACCTTGCTCGGTCGGCCGTTCTTGGGAGTGGGTACAGCTTGCGCCAAAAAGCAAGGTAATGCCTATGGTCACCAATAATATCAACCGGCTATTTTTCATCATTTTCGAGTTTCAAAACATCCAAAATACAGACATTTTTGATTTATTTACGGAAGTAAGCACCAAAATACGAGAAAAAAATATATCTCGAGATATTTTCGCTCTAAGATTACCAATAAATTAACAGAAACTCATCCATTGTGTTGAGATGTACCAAATTTGAGTTCCAAAGAGCAAAATTCAGAAAAACCGCTTGAATCTCTTTCGGTGCCCTCCTTGGAACAAGCTGGATGGTCAATCTTGCATATCCTCGATTATTTCATCTTGACTTCTTCCGCTTGGAGCACATTAAACTCCGGACCATTTTGGTGCACAAAGGAAACAACATGACAGTCATCCGCCTTCCACTCTGTGGGTATGGTCGCCGTAAAGTCCATCACTACCGGCTGCCCCTTTATGAAAGAATCACCGATGCCGGCTCCTCCGACATCATCGGTCAAGACTCGGCGAAATACATGCTTGTGCAAGTAATCCGGTATTTTCCCCGCCGGCGTAAGTTGGTAATCTTTAATATCATTTTCCGTAAGGAGAACCGATAGATTCAAAGATGTTTGGACATTTTCTAATGGAACGACGGTTACTTTTACCTTTAAATTTCGGCTATTCTCATCAAAAACCGATTCCATGCTTATATTAAACTTAGGAGCTTTCGATAATTCACTCTGAATAAATCCGGCCCAAGCCGCCTTGGACAGTTGCCGCCCGGACTGCCCCGGAAAAATTTTACGATCTATAATCGCCGAAGGAAAGGCTTGGGGCTCCCCCAAAAGGGCCGCAATCGCATCCCCGTCCGCCGTCCTAAAATCATACAAATTTTCGGGGTAAGGCGTAGAGAAAAAACCCGAATGTATAGAAATAGCGATCAGATTTTCTCCATGCAAAGCCATCAAGTTTTGGATTTCCGCACTACCATCCGGACAGTTCACACAGCGCACGCCGGTAAATTCTTCGACAATCACTTTGCGGTTGCTTTCCACCCCACTTCCCAACGCCGGAATCACCGGTGAATTTTCTTTACAACATCCCCAAAAAACAACGGACAACAGTATTAAAAAAAATAATTTCTTCATTTGTTTTTCTTTAAAGATTAAAAGCTTTCGCCACACAAACCACTCAAAATGAAGCACTTAGCGTCGCTTTCACCCCACTAAATGCCGGTTCCAACCGACAAACCCCACCGGTACAGACAATGCCACTTACCTGCTTCACATAGCTCAAACTAAAGCGGGTAGAACCCACCGTATAAAACACATCTGCTCTCGGATAGTGTATGATGTCCTTTTGGCCTGTGGACGGATTGACTATAGAAATCTCTCCCGGTACCGCATTAAACATATCCGACAAAGCAAAACTCCAGTGCGGAGCTATATTGTATTCTGCTAAAAGATAAGCCCAACTACCATTACTCGGCAACTCTTCGTGGTCACCCTTCAGCATGTTTAAAAACTGCGCTTCCATACGCAAGGATTTTTTCCGGGTGAATTTGTACAAATACTCCACAAAAGGAGTCACCGTCTTGGCCGGAGCAGCCCCGGGTTCATTGTAATATCGCTCCACGTTATAATTTTGCAGCTGTACTCCTGTCGTCAATACCCATTTTCGCTTGTGCTTAATAGAAAAATCGGCATAGACTTCTTGGTACAAAGGAGTCTGGTCTAAATCCTGAATATTAGAATAATTTAGACCAAATGTCATCTTGCGAGAAGGCGAATACTTAATGTCCACTTGCACGCCTTGCTCCCCAAATTCTTGGGTAGCCGGTGCATAAAAAGCCGTTAAGGCATAAGTATTGGACCGCGCCATCGGCGGCAAAAAATTCAAGGTGCCCCGATTCAAATTCACGAAAGGATCGACTCTAAAATTAAAATTCTCGGTACGTTTTCCTTCCAAGGTAATCCCTAACCCCTTCTGCGCATAGGTCAAGGTAGAATACACCACACTTCCGGGTCGATTGACCAAGCGCCCCAAGGAGTTTTGCCCCGTCCAATTATGTTTTTCCGCAAGGGGATCAAACATCACACTATTGGTCTTATAAGCTCCTTCCACATACCACGAAAACTTGCCGGCACTCAATGTATTGTATAAGGTAAAGGCACAGGTATTATACTTCGCCCCGATGCTGTCTTGTGGCGTATAAGTAGATATGGCCGAAACAATCCGATTCATCGTGGCATCTGCCAGCGTGGTAGAAACCATCCCTATACCGGGACTAATCGCAAACTTACCCAAAGAATCCAATTTTAAATAGCCGGAGATACTTCCCCCTTTGATGGTCGTCGGATAATAATCAAACTGCTTTTTTTGCTTTCCCGTAAAGGCGGTCACCTTCCAATTAGGAGAAAGATCATACGCCAATCGCACACCATAAAGCGCATTATCAATCGCCAAACTACGCTCCTCATAAGCTCGATAAATAATTCCCGAACCGATTTGATCATAGATATAACCGGCACTGACATTTAGGGCCTTAATCTGCTTGCGCAAAAACCAACGACCGATTTTTTGACCGGAATAAGAGCCTTTGGGGTCAATCAAATTGGAATTATTGTACATATCAAAGCGAATCCCTCCTTCAAATCCTTGATAAGCACCTGTCAAAGCCACCCAAGTTTCCGACCCAAATAACTGATGGTCATATTGCGGGGTATTAATCGCTTCAATGGTAGAATCAGCCAAAAAGTAATTCGCTGTACCGGAAACACTCCCTCCTATCACTAATTTTTCCTGCCCAAAGACCCAAGATCCAAGCGATAAAAAGACTATACAAAATAATAATTTCTTCATTTTTCTGTGTTTAGTAGGTCTATTCCTTTCGGAAAACCACATTTCACCCGGCCATCGGGCGTAAAACAGGCTTAGGACATACTGAAAAAAGCCTATTTGACTTCTTATTGACGTTAATTAACGGTTAATCGGTTTTGTGACAAGGTGATACGTTAAACAAATGACTATATTTGCAGCATCAAAGTTAATAAAACTTTACTGTTTGAGTTCGCTCACATAGGATTGAATCACAAATATCAAAAAAAAACAAGAATGAAGCGTTTTAATCTCCTGCTAATTATGGTCTTTTTTACGTCACTTACTGTTTTTGGCCAAAATGCCCAGTTTCCTACCACCGCTATCGTATATGATCTGCAAGGCAAAAGAGTGGACCTAAAAGACTATGTAAAAAACGGGCAACCGACTCTTATTAGTTTTTGGGCTACTTGGTGCAAACCTTGTCAGTTGGAACTAACCAATATAGCGGAGATGTATCCCGATTGGCAAGAAAAATATAATCTTCAGATAGTCGCTATTTCTACGGACAATCAAAGAACTCTCCCTAAAGTAAGATCCATTGTCAGCCAAAAAAGATGGGATTATATTGTCTTGAATCATCCCGGAAAAGAACTACAAAATACCCTGAACTTTATGACTATTCCCGAGACTTTTTTGCTGGATGGCGAAGGGAACATCATCTACAGACATTCCGGCTACGTGAGCGGTGACGAATATGAACTTGAAGAGCATCTTGAAAAATTACTAAAATAGGGACTTAGGGCGTATCCCTTAACAATGCACTCAACTGTATAGGTACTCCTACCAAAACACCGGAGCCTTACACAGTGACCAATACACATCTTTGAACATATCCAATTCCTACACTAGGATTAGCCGCCTTCAAATATTTGAAGGCGGCTTTTTTCTTTGTCTAATCCTCCTATCCCCAACTCAATTTTTCACCAACTTACCATAAGCCCATATCGCATCACGACTATGCACCTCATAAAAAATCATCCCTTTCGGAAGATTACGGACTTGTATGCGCTGCGCCCTATCTGTTATCCTTTCTTGGAGTAAAAGACGGCCCATCACATCATAAAAAGATATAAATACCGGCACAGAAAAAGTCTCCAAAGAAGAGACCACTAATTCATCTTCTACCGGATTAGGATATATGACAAACCGGGCTGTTTTTTCCGAAAGGTCTTCACTCCCAACGACACAAGCCCCATTATCATACACATAAACCCCTTGACATTCTGCTTCACAAGAATTAGCATAAGTCATTGAATCCGAGCCACATACCGGTTCATTCAACGCCGCACAATCACAATCCCGGCAAGGATACTCCATCAAAAAATACTGTTCTTCTGTCCCCGGATTCATGCTCATCTTACCGTCCCAAGGATGAAAATAAGCGTAATCATTTGTGGATGTATTAAGCCCACACCAAGAGCAGGTATCAAAAACGCCATAAGTCAATGGCGCTCCACTGGCCCAAATCAAATCTCCCTCATTGGCTTCATCACTCAGACCTATATAGGCCAATTCAAAAATCTGATGCTGTAGAAATTCATTCTCCGCTTGGGTCTCAATGGAAGTCAAATATCCTCCATAGTTTTCACAAATTGCCTTCGCTTCGGCGTAAGTGGCTTTTATTTTGGACTGAAAATAGTTATGCCCCTGAAAAGTACCCGAAAAATGAAAATCATAACGGTTGGAATGACAAGTCCCTTGCCCACCTCCATTACTCGCCACTTTTATCAATAGCGCACAATGGGCCTCATTGCCACAATCATCCACCGCCTTGTACCCCACCCCATACGTCCCAAAAGGAAAAAAGCTGCCCGACTCCTGACCAACCACCAAGGATACCTGGGCATTCCCACAACTAGAAGTTACTGTCGGTATGTCCCACGTACCAATGCCACCCCCATCTGATTCCGGCACCACAATATCCACTTGGTGCGTAGGACAAGTCAGCGTCAATTTTTGATTATTCAGAGACGACTCCGTATAGAAGGTAGGTGTTCCCGAAAGGGGAATATTTTGAGATGAAACCAAAGTTTCTACTTCCGTCTCCCCATAATCCCAAGCCTTTTGATAGACCTGTGCCGGGAAGGTAGCCGGAAAAGAATAATTGGCCACCGCCACCTCCGACAAATCGGTAGTCGTAGTCGCCCACAGCACATAAATATTCTCCCCGTTTTTTCTTTTATAAGCACCACCGCGAACGCCTTGCGGCAAATTAAGGGCAGCCGACAAAGCAGTATCCCGAGTCGCCCCAACCATTAATTGAGAAAAGGTTCGGTACGCAATCCCTTCCTTATTAATGATTTGTGCATAAGGAGACACGTTGTTTAAATTGGCATAAAGTCCCATCAAGTCAAATTCACCGACCGCATCCACGACCTTACGGCGTTCTCCCAAATCAAAAATATGGGTCTGAATCACCTCATTATCTAAAGAATACAAAGCCGCTTTTAGGATATAATTGACCTGCAAGCTATCGGAGCCAAAAGATTCTCCAAACTTCTTGCGGGGGACATTCATTTCTGTCACCGTCAGGAGTTTTTTCGGATAAGTAATCCCGTCGTAACCATATTGTGCCAACAAAATCTCCCTGTTGGCGATTCGTTCACCATAACCATCCACAGCGGCGTCCGAATGCCTAAAATAATCAAAACTTTGCGTATTATTATTCCATTTTCGGATACTTCCGTCAATACTCGGATAAATATGAAATCCCATTACATCATAATAGGCGCCCCCCTTGCGGGGAAAATCCGTGGTCACACTGCCATCTTCCGGATTATCCGTATTTCTTAAGATAGCATCCAAAAAACTATCATTACCGACACCGGATAATACAACATAAGCATTTGGATGTATAGATTTAACCACTTCATAGGTGATACGCATCGTCCGAATATAATTAAAAATTGGTGCTCTGATAATAATATCGCAAGGGTCCGGATTATTGTCCCACCAATTACCGGCTTGCCCGGGTGGCAACCAACTTTTGTAGCCGGACAAATCAAATCCGGGCTCATTCCATACTTCCCAAAACCGGACATCTCCTCCAAATTTTTGCGCAAGCAGATAAATATACTTCGCATAATAATTTTGATCATTTACCGGAGTGCCATTCTCCCCATTGTCCCATATCGGCTCATATAAATTCAAAAACATCTCCGTCTCCACATCATCCCCCGGGCAGTAATCCATCGTATCCCGATGATCCGGATGGGCGTAACCGACAAACAACGTATTGTCCTCCAAGCCCGCAGACCGATAATATTCATACACCGGCTTCCAAGCATCATAATTCCATACCAAGGCAAAGGACTCCGGCAGTCCGCCTCGTACGGCCTTCACTCCCGCTCCTTTTACCCCGGCGGCAGGATTGCCTGCGGCCAAATCAGTCAAGGAATAATTGTCCCAATTGCCTCCATAGTATCCCGGATTAACACCCGGTCGATAGTAACCATCATATGGAGTAATGGTATCATTGGCGGTATAATTGACTTGCGCAAAACTAAATGTACTCATCAATACGCCTAAAATAGTTAAAATTTTTTGCATGGTAGGTTTGTTTTAAATTTGGGTCAAAGACCTTCTTTACAATGATTTTTTCTGTTCTTAAAGATGACTTTCGTCACCATCCAGCGGAGTAAATATGTGAGACAATCAAGCCTGAAGTCCCTTTATTCCGTTCAAAGGTACGAGGTGAAAAGATATCTTCCTAACACATAAAATAGGGTTTGTAGATGCCAAAAAATTCAAAACAAAAATAAATAGATATATAATTATATGATATTTAATTATTTATAAGCTATAACAAAGAAATACCATTTGATATTTATAGAAGTATTTAGCCATAAAACAATCAAATATTGGAAAAAAAACAATATGCTATACTTTGGATACGGGCATTTTTATATTGCAAAAAAAATAAAGTATTAGCCACAAAGTGATAATCATCACAATAATATTTCCTACTATTTGCGAAATTGCGGTCGAATTGACAGAATAATATTCGTCAAATCATTAAAACCCAAAATAAATAAACAGAATGGCAAAAATTGTTGTACTCGGCGCTGGGGTGTCAGGACATACGGCAGCATCCTATCTACAAAAGGAATTGTCGAAAGAACATGAAATCATCGTTGTGGCTCCTAATGCCAATTATCAATGGATTCCCTCCAATATCTGGATTGGAGCCGGACGCATGAAACGCGAGCAGGTCATCTTTCCGCTGGCTCCATTGTACAAGAAAAAAGGAATTACTTTCAAACAAGCCAAAGCGCTTACTTTTCATCCCGAAGGGAATGATCAAATCGATAAAGGTTATATCACTATTGAATATGTGGCCGGCGAAAAAAAAGGTCAACAGGAAATCGTGGAATATGACTTTCTCATCAATGGTACCGGACCAAAACTAAACTTTGCGGCTACGGAAGGGCTTGAGCCCGGCAAAAATAAGACGGTCTCTGTCTGCTCCTACACCCACGCTGAAGAAGCCTGGGAGTTTTTGCATGAAGTCATTCAAGAGATGAAGAAGGGCATAAAAAAGACCTTTATTATCGGAACCGGCCACCCCTTGGCCACGTGCCAAGGTGCTGCTTTTGAATACATTCTCAATGTGGATTATGAAATCAAAAAACGGGGATTGGAAGAATTTGCGGAAGTCATTTGGTTGACCAATGAATATGAACTGGGAGACTTTGGGATGGGCGGTGCTTTCATCAAAAACAATGGTTTTATCACCTCCACCAAAATTTTTACCGAGTCTTATTTTCAACAAAGAAATATCTCTTGGATTAAAAGAGCCGGAGTCAAAAAAATTGAAGACGGAAAAGTCTTTTATGAGACCCTAGACGGAAAAGAACATGTCAAAGAATTTGATTTTGCCATGCTAATTCCCGGCTTTTCCGGTCATGGATTCAAAGCTTTTGACAAGCACGGAAAGGATATCACCGATAAATTATTTGCTCCTAATGGTTTTATGAAAGTTGATGCGGATTATTCGGGTCTCCCTTACGATGAATGGTCTATTGAAGACTGGCCGTCCACCTATCAAAATCAAGAATTTAAAAATATTTTTGCGCCGGGAATCGCCTTTGCTCCGCCCCACTCCATATCCAAGCCAATGTCTAGTCCAAATGGAACCAAAATATTCCCCGCGCCTCCTAGAACGGGAATGCCTTCCGGTGTTTCCGGTAAAGTCGTTGCCCAAAACATAGTCGAATGGATTAAATCAGGAAAACCATTGATGCACCACAAAGCGTCTATGGGCAAAATGGGCGCTGCCTGTATCGTCTCCGCAGGATATGATATGCTCAAAGGTTCTGCAGCCACCATGACCGTGCATCCCATTGTACCTGACTGGGATAAATATCCCAAATGGGGCCGCAGCATAAAATACACCATGGGAGAACCCGGACTTGCCGGTCACTGGCTAAAATTATCGATGCACTACATGTTCCTCTACAAAGCAAAGATGAAACCTTTTTGGTTTCTTATTCCTGAATAAGCCCCAAATGGGCAATCAGAATATACTGTTTATGGGCTAATGGCCTACATCTCATTCTTCCACATAAAAAAAAGAAAAAATGCCACGCAAAAAAAGAAGATATACCGACCAATTTTATGCACCTAGCCCCACTAAAGGAAATCTTTTTTGGAGAAGATTTATCCCCTTCCAGATATGGAGATTCTTTGTGCTCAATTTTAAAATTATTAAAATTGTGGTACTGGGTCACTCATAAGGCTCCATTAAAAAAGGGACAGCGATTAGCTGTCCCTTTTTTTTCGTTGTGCAATTATTCGCAATTAAATAGTAGTTACTCTGGTTTCAGCACTTAGAATCCTTTGAACCCTGCCTGCAGCGGCAGGTTTTACCAATGCCGCAAAACCATGAATGAGCGATACCGTCATTAGACCGAAGTAACGAATCTCGAAATCTATCTCAAGAACTTAAAGGTAAAATACTCTCCTCCCCTTCCAATACGTACGACAAATGTACCATGTCCATATCCGGACACATCTAAGTCAAAAGAAGATTCAAAACGAGTGACCAACTTGACATCTCCATTCAGATCATAAACCACCATCCGGACTAATCCGTCAAGATTAGATGTTACATGTACAACATCTGTCGCTAGGGTTGGATATAAGCTAAAATCATCCCCGGTTACCTTTGAGCCACTGAAAAATGGTGAATTCCCATAAGTAAAACCTTTTGCGTGTTTTTCAGTCGTATAACTTTGCTGAAGCGTAGGCAAATCTTCATCGCCAAATTCTGAATCTTCAACAATTACATCAGATTCTTGCATGTAACCTGAAATCGCCATTGGCAACTTCAATTCGTTCTCTGCATCATCCATTTGCGTGTCACCTTCTTGGGTGTAACCCGAAATCGCCTTCGGCAACTTCAATTCGTTCTCCGCATCATCCATTTGCGTGTCGCCTTCTTGCGTATAACCTGAAATCGCCATCGGCAACTTCAATTCATTCTCCACACCTTCAATTGGTGTATCGCCTTCTTGCGTATAACCTGAAATCGCCATCGGCAACTTCAATTCATTCTCCACACCTTCAATTGGTGTATCGCCTTCTTGTGTGTAACCTGAAATCGCCATCGGCAACTTCAATTCATTCTCCACACCTTCAATTGGTGTATCGCCTTCTTGCGCATAACCTGAAATCGCCATCGGCAACTTGGTGTCTGACTTTACACTTCCGTCAATAAAATCTTCTTGCACGATCTTACTGGGAGCAATACTCTGCTGAGCAAAGGAAATGGCACTATACGATCCGAAAGCAAAAACAAGAGCAAGTGTTAAAACTTTTTTCATGTCTATATTATCTTTAATTTTATGATTTCAATTCTTCTCAAAACACTTGAGAATCAGACAGGTATGCCCAAATTTGATACCACAAACAATAAAAAGACGAAAAAATAAAGATATTCTTTTTACCCAACTAAAGCGTCAATAACTAGAATACGTTACACATTTTAATAAAAAATAAATGATACAATTATGACATAATTGAATCCGCTCAACCCATACAAATGACCAAACAAAAATGGCCGGTACCTTTCGGAACCAGCCATTTTTATGATTTATGTAAATGTTTAGGTGCCCGTAATTTTAAACTCCCGGCAAAAACCGGCGGCTACCTAAATAGTTACCTAAAGCTTACTTAATCGTACTAGCCATATAAGCAGCAAGATCTGCCTTTTCAGCGTCAGTGGCATCTTTCAAGATGCCGGTAATATTGGCAGCCATCACAGCCACTTGTGCAGGATCGGTATCCACAATGGCATCAGACCCTCCGCTCAAAAACTTGGCAATATCACCATTAGTTTCTGCATACTTTTTCGCAATATCTTGAATGGACGGCCCAACAAGTTTTTTGTCTAGTGCGTGACAAGTAGCACAAGTCTTTGTCCCAAATAACTCTTTTCCTTTTTCAGGATCGCCGGCAGTAGCAGCTGTTTCGGCTTTAGGAGTTTCTTCAGCCTTAGGTGCTTCTTCTTTCTTTGGAGCGGTTTCAGTAGTTTTTGTTGCTGTAGTTTCTGTGGAAGAAGAATCATCTCCACAACTGGTCATAAACATGGTTGTTGCAAACACAAGAACCACAAAAGTCATTAATTTTTTCATGTGCAATTTTTTATACGTGTGTGTGTTAAGAAAAAGGAATATCCAATTCCTGAAAAAAAGTGAGCGCAAAATTAGATTATTCTTCTATATTTTCCAATAAAAAATCTAAATTTTATATTAAGACTTATCTGATTATTAAATAATATCCTGTTTTTCAAGGGGAAAGCCCCTTTTTAGTGATAAAAATCATTTTTTGTAACTGTTTAGCGACTCCTGTTTTTAGGCAGAAAATAAGCATCCTGCGGCAAATACCCATGAGTACCTAACTAGTTACAAAAACAACCATCAAACCATCATTAAATCAGAAGCCACCTTATCCGCAAAATGTTTTCCTTTTTGCGTAAGCGTATAAGTCGTCCCATTCTCAACGACCAGACCTTCTTGAATTTTTGCCCTCATCTCCTTGCGGAAAAAAGTCTCAAACCCTGCTCCATACGCCCGAATATGCCCCAAAGAACACCCCCATTTTGTGCGCAAGCCCGTCATCACATATTCATTATATCGAGTCACCACATCCAAAAATTCTTTTTCCGCCGGCACACACCCTTTTTCAATTTCTTTCATATAAGTTTGATTATTCGCAATATTCCATTGGCGGGACTGTATATTAAAGGAATGGGCAGAAGGGCCAATCCCCAAATAAGCCTTCCCTTGCCAATACGCCGTATTGTGCCGTGCTATTTTTCCCGCCAGGGCAAAATTAGATATCTCATAATGCTCCCACCCCTTCGCTTGCGCAAAATCCATCAACATCTCAAATTGACGTGTAGCCATCGCTTCATCGACCGGGGGATACTTTCCTTGACGAATAAAATGCGCCAAGGCCGTTTTGGGTTCGATAGTCAGAGCATAGGCCGAAAGATGATGGATAGGAAAGCGTAAGGCCATTTCCATATTTTCTAACCAATGTGCATCCGTCGATGTCGGTATTCCATAAATCAAATCTAAACTAATATCCTGAAAACCCACTTCAAATGCCCGATCCAAAGACAAGATGGCTTCTTCCCGTGTATGCGCCCTATTCATCAGAGACAAATCTTCCGCCCGAAAGGACTGCACGCCTATACTCAAACGATTAATACCTGTGTCCTTCAAAAAGCGTAGCTTTTCCTCCGTCAAATCATCGGGATTGGCTTCTAAGGTAATTTCGGCATCCTTTTCCACCGTAAACCATTGATATATCGCCTCCATGATGTCTGCCAAATATTTTTCCGAAAGGACAGACGGTGTTCCCCCGCCAAAATAAATAGACTCCAATGATCGTCCTTCCAAATAGTCCTTTTGGAGATACAGTTCCTTGACAATCGCCCCAACCATCTGCTCCTGATACCGGTCCGACGTTGTAAAATGAAAATTACAATAGTGGCAGGCCTGCTTGCAAAAAGGGATGTGAATATATAGTCCCATCTTCCGTTTATTCATTTTGGTGTTACGGTCTTCTATTTTTGGGTCAAAAACAGGGATACCTAATTATATTTCATCGAACATCACTTACCTTAGCGTCCAAAGAATGCACTTACAACTAAAATAGGACTCTTTTGTTAGGTTTCTTCAAAAAAAATTTGCAATCTTGCACCGTGCTTGATAATTAAAACGATACCTAATGACTGACCACATGGACTTAATAAGACAAAGTGCCAAGGATTTTGCTGAAAAGCATATTCGACCACATTTTATGGAATGGGACGAATCCCAACACTTCCCCGTTGATGTCTTTCGACAAATGGGCGATCATGGCTTCATGGGTGTACTAGTCCCTGAACAATACGGTGGGGCCGGTCTCAATTACCAAGAATATGTGACCATTATAGATGAAATCTCCAAAGTCTGTGGATCCATTGGTCTTTCTGTGGCCGCACATAACTCCCTCTGCACCAACCATATTCTTACCTTTGGTAACGAAGAACAAAAACAAAAATACCTACCTAAGTTAGCTTCCGGCGAATGGATTGGCGCATGGGGACTGACTGAACCCAATACCGGAAGCGATGCCGGAAGAATGCAGTGTGTCGCCGAAAAAGATGGTGATTATTACATCATCAATGGCTCCAAAAACTTCATCACACACGGAAAATCCGGTCAAGTAATGGTCGTTATGACTAGAACCGGAGAACCATTGGACAGTCATGGAATGACAGCATTTGTCGTAGAGCGGGGAACTCCGGGATTTTTGGCCGGCAAAAAGGAAAATAAACTCGGTATGCGTGCTTCTGAGACGGCTGAAGTTATTTTTGATAATTGCCGTGTCCACAAAAGCCAAATGCTGGGTCAAGAAGGAGATGGATTTGTTCAAGCCTTAAAAATATTAGATGGTGGACGTATTTCTATTGCCGCCTTATCTTTAGGTATCGCTCACGGAGCCTTTAATGCGGCGCTGGCCTACAGCAAAGAGAGAGAGCAATTTGGAAAACCCATTTCTAAATTCCAATCCATCAGCTTCAAACTGGCGGAAATGGCCACTAAAATCGAAGCGTCTGAATTATTAATCCGACATGCCGCCACCTTGAAAGACAATGGTCAAAAGCTCATTAAAGAAGCGGCCATGGCCAAGATGTACGCTTCTGAAGTATCCGTAGAAGTCGCCACTGATGCCGTTCAAATCTTTGGGGGATACGGCTACGTCAAAGACTATCCTGCTGAAAAATTCTATCGGGACGCTAAACTATGCACCATCGGAGAAGGTACCACCGAAATCCAAAAACTGGTCATCGCCAGACAAATTTTAAAGTAGCCGACTCTCAATTTATCGGTGTAACGGTGTAACGGTGTAACGGTGTAGCGGTGCAACGGTGTAAAGGTGTAAAGGTATAGCGGTGTCGCTCTTTCTTGACTGAATGCGTCACCAACAATGGGAAACGTAGTTTGAATGACTCATTAACCGCCAAGACTATTTTTTTGTGCTCAATCGAACCTACCCGTCGCAAGCAAACGCCGAAAGCAAACGTCCGAAGGACAAATAAACGTCCGAAGGACAATTGAACCTGCCCGCTGCAGGCGGGCGTCCGCAGGACAAATAAACCTTTGAACACATTCCCCCCACTCATTCCAACCGAACACCCAAGCTCAACTATTGGGGCAAAGCACTCTGCTTAAATGCTTCATATCTTACAACAAACAGAGAATCATTTTCTCCACACCCTTGACTGCTTAGGGCGATATTAGCAGCTCTATCATCTGACCAAGGCATCGTTTGACTTAAAGAACTGAAAATGTTCTCATTGCCATACACATCAATCATTCCGGTGGCATTATACTTAAAAGGGCATAACAAATCCACCTGAAAGGCATCGGCACTCGCTATGACCTCTTTCGAGAAAGGCGTAAATAACAAAGTATTAGCCATGTTTTCAATCTTAGTACTTGGCTCACCGAGTACCACTTTGCCGACTTCCAGCTTATCATTCTTTTGCTTCACTAGGTCAAAAGCCGCACCGGATTCCAAGTAATAGACTTCATTCGCCATCAAGGCGACCAGTTGATTTTCTGCTACTAAATTTTTCAACAAGCCGGTAGTAAAATACATCGTGCCGGAAGGAGAAACAAAAGTTTGATACTTCGAATCATCTTGTATAATTTTCACTTGCCAATCCAGACTATCCCGCAACTCCACGGAAGGCGTGCGTATAATCATATCATACAGGGTTGACAGATATGAATAAGCATCCGAATAGTCATCTTGCGACAAAACAAAAAATTGATGCTCGTAGAAATCATCAAGCTCTTCACCCAATGTTTTTTGCTCCTTAATGGAATAGTCATCCTTGACCACAGAAATGACTTGCACCGGTTCGCGGCGGCAAGACGAAATAAGAAGAATAGATAATAGTAGAAATAAGATTCCCGAATTATTAAACATGTTGTTTGGTTTTTTCAAGCTGGGGGGAATCATATAAAATCGGATAAAACATCCAAGCGGGGGGGAATCAAACACAAACAATGCAAAAATTATGCCTAAAAGCAAGAATCCCTAAACAGTTACCAAACAAATATCCGCCAAAATATCGAAAAGGAGATATCTAACTCGATTTTCGGCCTGCATGACACAGTACAATAGGCAGACAGGTACAGCGGATTTAGGGTTTCACGGCCTGCCCACTGCAGGTGGGTCAACCGAAACTGGAGTAGGTAAAAAATAAAAGGTTAGGTCTTGCCTGACGTAGGCAGGGGTCAAAGGTTTACAAAAGTTAGCTTCATTACTTTGAATTTAAGCGAATAGAATCTATCGAGACCCAGTTGACGATGCTTTTCGCCATGTAATTCTGGAGAGTACACCCAAAAGCAGCCTGCTGCGCCCCAAAAAAGCAACTTGTTGCGCCACCAAAAGCAGCTTGCTGCGCCCCAAAGACCAAAAGCGACGAAGGAGCGCACCAAAGACCAACAATTCCAAGCTTTTATAACTACCCAAACAAGAGTTAAGCAGCCCTACATCAATTAAGTTTCCCGGGATATATCAACTCAAAAATAGGAATATCCACCCAAAAAGTATCGCCTGAGTCTTTTTCCATCAAATAAGCTCCTTGCATTTCTCCTATCTCTGATTTAATGCGAGACCAAGAACTATATTCATAACTGGCTCCCGGCTCAATAATCGGATTTTGTCCGATGACTCCATCTCCATGCACGATATTCATCATCCCTAGAGAGTCAAATATCTGCCATCTTCTCTTAAGCAACTTAATGGCAAAAGAATTTCTATTGGTGATGCGTACCGTATAACGGAAAACAAACTGCTCACCCATAATGTCAGAATCCCGAACACTGAACGAAGTCACAACTTTAATCTCCACACCTTTTGTCACTAAAATAGGCATATCTCGCTTTTTTATAGGCAATTATAGGGGTAATTTTAGATTAAAGAAAGTCTTTACTATTTTTTTTGAGTTAAGAAGTGCACTTTCCAGTTCATCATTGATCAATGTTACATCAAACTTATTCTCATAAGATAGCTCAAAAGCGGCCTTATCGATTCTTTTTTGAATGGTCTTGGCATCTTCTGTGTGTCGATTCTCCAATCTTTCCCGCAAGGTATCGATGCTCGGTGGTTTGATAAAAATCGTCAAACACCGCTCTCTAAATTCACGTTTAAGATTGACCGCTCCCTTGACATCAATATCAAAAATGACCACTTTGCCCATAGATTGGACGCGTAAAATCTCTGACTTTAGGGTACCATAAAAAATACCCGGATAGACTTCTTCCCACTCCACAAAATCACCATTGGCGACCTTCTCTTTAAATGCTCGGTTTGACAAGAAAAAGTAGTCCTTGCCATCCACTTCATGGGGTCTTTTGGGCCGTGTCGTGGCCGAAACAGAAAAGGCCATATTTGGGAAAACCTGCATTAAGTTCTTGACAATAGTCGTCTTACCGGCACCGGAAGGCGCTGTTACTGCGATCATTTTGTGCTCCATATACGACATACTAAAGGGCATTTAGAACTTGTTCTTTAATTTTTTCCAAGGCTTCTTTCATTTTCACCACAATTACTTGAAGGTCGGAAGAATTTGCTTTTGCGCCTAGAGTATTGATTTCTCGACCCATTTCTTGCGAAATAAAAGACAAAACCCGGCCTTTTCTAGGCTCTTTACTATCTAATTTTTCCAAAAAGTGATGACAATGCTTATCCAGCCTTAGTTTTTCTTCCGAAATATCCACTTTATCTAAAAAATACAAAATTTCTTGCTCAAAGCGGTTGGCATCAATATTTTCGGAGCCCAAATACTCCCGCAACAATTTATCCAAGCGTAGTCTCAATTTGTCACTTCTCCCCCCTTCATATTGTGGTACCTGACTCAACAAATCCAGAATCCGTTGAGTTTGAGCACGAAATTCCAACTTCAGACTATTACCTTCATTTTGCCGAAAGGCCACCAACTTCTCGACGGCTCGGTCAAAAACCACCTGAATATCCGACCAGTCTTTTTCCGAAATTATCTGATTAGAAGCTTCCACCACGGATGGGATACGCATAATAGAGGAGATAAATTCCGGTCTTTCGATACCCAATTCATCCGACACGGACTTTAAGGTGCGATAATATTGCTTAAAAAGCGGTACATTGATGGTGTGATTAGGACTTTCGTCCAAATGCTGCACGGTGATATTTACATCGATTTTTCCACGAAAGAGTGCATCCGCCAACATTTTTCGCAAGAGAATTTCCTTTTCGCCAAGATTAACTGATGACCGGACCCGAATATCCAATCCCTTACTATTGAGAGATTTTAACTCGACAGTAATCATCTTATCCACAAATTTGCGTTCATCCCTACCAAAACCGGTCATCGAAAACAACATAAAATCTCCCTTTATTAAAAAATCAAAGAAAAAACTCGGAGAAAGTATCCAAGCACTTCCAATTGAAGAAGTGAAGCAAAGTTAAGAGAATAAAAATAAGACCGAATAATAATCAGCAACCTTTTTTACGTAAATCACGTAAATCTTTGCAATTGTGCAATTTATGAATAATTATTTTTGGAAACTTAAATAATTATTTCTATCTTTGCCAATAACAGGATAGATTATATGCTACCATTTTGCGGGTCTCTCCAAAGAGTTAAGTTGATTTTGCAAAATAAAAGACATTTTACCCAAATCGTTTCTGTTTTTTTGTACAGGAGAAGTTT
>JANTGI010000057.1 GCA_024762995.1 Saprospiraceae bacterium
GCGCATTTTTAGAAAAAAAAAAACTTGCGAATACATAGTTAGTGGCAATTAGAGCAAACAGAAAATATAATCGAGAAATGACAAAAATGAATATAACCCTATTGATCCTTTTAACAATATTTTCCTCTTGCCAAAAAGAGGAAAATATTGACGAACCAACAAATGAAACAGAAGTTATGTATATAATGCCTGCAGAAACTGAAATACACGAAGGAACTTGGCTTCAATGGCCACATCACTATCAGTATGGAATGGCATATAGAAATAGTTTAGATGCAACTTGGGTTTCAATGACAAAAGAATTAGTGTCAAGCGAAAAAGTTCACATTATAGCATATAATCAAACAGAAAAAGACCGTATTATTTCATTATTAAATACTGAAAGTATTCTATTAACTAATGTCGATTTTAAATCGTATAAAACTGATGATACTTGGATTAGAGATAATGGGCCTATTTATGTGAGAGACAAAAAAGGAAATTTAGTTATTGAAGATTGGGGATTTAATGGTTGGGGAAACAAAATTGATGATTTAACAGGGCTTTTAATTCAATCTAAGAATTGCAATAAAATCCCTTCAAAAATCGCATCTGACCAAGAAATTACAAAAATTGACTTAAATTCTGAAATGATAAATGAAGGCGGAAGTGTAGAAATAGATGGAAATGGTACTCTAATGGCTTGTAAAAGTTCGATATTAAACAACAACCGAAATCCCGGAATGACACAAGCACAAGCCGAAAAGATATTTAAAAAATATTTAGGAGTGACTAATTTCATCTGGCTTGATGGTCAAGCAGGAATTGAAATAACTGACCAACATATTGACGGTTTTGCAAAATTTGGAAACTCAAACACTATTGTTACTATGGAACCAAATGATTTATTAGAGTATGATGTTAAGCAAACTGATATTAACAAATTATATTCAGCAAAAGACAAAAACGGGAATGCATATTCGTTTTTAAAGGTACCCTTAACACAAAATAATGTAGTAACTACAAACGGAACAAATTTAGGATACAAAGGTTCTTATGTGAATTATTACATAGCAAATAACAAAATTTTAGTCCCTAATTATAATGATCCTAATGATGCAACAGCAAATGCAATAATTCAAACGCTATATCCAACAAGAGTAGTAGTTGGTATTGATGTAAGAAACTTGTATAAAAACGGTGGGATGATACACTGTGTAACTCAGCAACAACCAGCGCAATAACAATAAAAGCCACTAAAAAAATATAAAAATAATGTAACTATTTAGGTGTTCCTGTTTTAGGCAGACGAATGAATGTTGACGCAGTCAATTAAGATACTAAATGTACCTTAATAATGAATGAACCACTACATCAATAGTGGGTGCATCTCCATTTTTGTATCTATTGAACCTTCCTTTGCCGGCAGGCAAGGGTATAATTTTCGATGCGTAGATACATCGCTTGGCTTGTATCCTACTACCCAAAACAGGCCTGCAGGGGCAGGCAAGTGCATAAAGGGCATTTTATAGCAAAAACTATTGGGTGCCTAGACAGTTACAAAATAATAGCAGAAATTGAAATAATTATGAACATTATATTCCACAAGAACATTTGTAGTAAATTGGAAAAATCTACTTCCCAAGCCACATTCCTTTGAGTATAGTAAATAAAAGCCCAACACCACTTAAGATGTTAGGCTCTATATTTTTATTTCAATTAACTCTTACTAATGATGTCTCCATGGTTTAAGTTTAATCTCTTTAGTGGTGCCATCAGGTAAGGTAAGTGTACCCCACTTATCACAATCTCCATTACCGTAATCTAGGGTAGCTGTATTTCCATTACGTGTAATCTCCCGCTCGCCACTAACAATCCAACGACAAATATGCTTCTTAAGCAATGGCGTTGTAATGGTTGAACTAAAAGTAGTTCCATCTTTTCGCACAACTGACCTTGACCCGGTAATCTCAAATTCATCATCCATCTTATAATGTGGAGTCGTAAATCCGGCAGTCATCAAAATCGTATGATTGGCTTCCCAAGTTTTTGTAGAGCCATCGGGCCATGTAATCTTAGCTCCTGTCGTTGACCGGCTCCAAGAAGGTCGCCCTTGATCATCTAGTCCGTTATTAGTCCAAGTCCGGACACCTTCCACGGATTTTCCGTCAACCATAAAGTCCACTAAAGTAACCGTTTTGGTTGCTCCGGCAGTCATGGGCTGGGCAGATAGGTTGATTACAATTTTTCCACTACGAATCTTTCCGTCAGGACCTTCGCAGCTTGCGCCAAAATCAATAGTCACCATCACAGGGAAAACACCCTGCGGTTGATCCTTTGTGACCGTCGGACAACTCCCCGGTGGCGGTGGCGGACCAAAGAGGACGTTTTCCACTTGCTCATCAGCAGTGTAATCAATTTCTTCTAAAGTGGCCTCTGTTTCAACAATTTCATCTGAAACAGATGTGGCTTCTTCAGCAGTCAATTCTTCTTGAGGGCTAGCAGTCTCTGTTGTTTTCTTACAGGACGTAAAAAATAATCCGGCAAAAAGCAAGGTAACAATAACAAACTTTAATGTCTTCATTTTTTTAATTTTTTAGGCAACCACTCAAATCAGATAATTTGGAGATAAACTTTAGAGACGGCGTGTCAATTTTCAGCTTGGCAAGACCATCACCGAAATATCCGCAAAATCAAAACTTATCTACATCACACAATCCTTAATGAACAATTACACGGGTTAATCAATCTTCTATCGGCACTTTGACTCAGCCTTCGTTTAATGGTTTAATCACCCAAAAAAATTTTTTGCCTTTGTACCGAACAAAACTTATGAGTTTATAGAAAAATAGGTATTATGAACGCCGAAGCCAATTGAACCTGCCCGTAGCAGGCGAGCGCCGAAGCCAATTGAACCTGCCCGTTGCAGGCGGGCGCCGAAGGCAAATAAACGCCATAGAATTCAATTTTCGATAAAACAAGCCAAATTGTACCAAAACCTAAGGAAAACAGTTTTATCTAAGGGCACAAATTTAGTTGAACAAATGCAGGCTTTTTCTCCGATTTTAGGACGTTTGATGGTTACTTTAGGACTATTCCTTGGGTGGTCAGGCCATCTTTGGGGGCAAATCCCGATACTCTCTAACCAACGGACTATTGTTTTTAGCGCCATAGAAGACAGCATCTGCACCGATAGTTTGAGCTTAATTCCGTCAAGCATCTCCATTCAGCCCATCCAAGGCCAAACAAACTTAGACACTTCCAATTACGACATTGATGGTGATTGCATCATTTTGCGCAAGCCCCTCCCTTGCGGGAAAAAAGATAGCCTACGACTTACTTATCGGGTATTCCCTATTGATTTGCGCAAGCCTTATCAATGGATTGACAGTGCGGATATAGGCTCCAAACTAGAAGAAATTGACATAGCATTTGACCTGGAAGAGAAAAAATCTACTTCGATTTTACCGAATATGAAAGGATTGGACTACCAAGGCAGTTTTGCCCGTGGATTTACACTCGGCAACAATCAAAGCCTAGTGCTCAACTCCAGTTTTAACCTGCAAATGGCCGGCAAAATAGCCAATGATTTAGAAATCAGAGCCGCTATCACCGACGAAAACATCCCCATCCAACCCGAAGGGAATACCCAAGAATTAAGAGAGTTTGACAAGATTTTTATCCAACTCCGTAAAGACAATTCTACACTGACCGCCGGCGATTATGAGCTAAAATCTCAAAACTCCTACTTCCTAAAATACAACAAAAAACTACAAGGGGCGACCGCTCAATCCACCATCAAAACCGGACAAAACCAACAACTAAATATTCGCGGAAGTGTCGCTATTCCGAAAGGTCAATTTGCCAGAAACAACATTCAGCCCATAGAAGGCAACCAAGGACCTTATGCACTAAAAGGCAATAATGGGGAGCGGTTTTTAATCATTCAATCGGCTACGGAAAGTGTCTATTTGGATGGAAGATTGCTCCAAAGGGGAACAGACCAAGACTACATCATCGACTATAATCGGGGCACCGTGACCTTTACTCCAAAAAATTTAATAACCAAAGATGCGCGAATCATTGTTGAATTTGAGTACGCCGACCAGCAGTATCAAAAAAGTCTGATGGCTACCGACGTGGATTGGACACATAAAAACTGGAAAATGTATTTCAGTTTCATCACCAACCAAGACAGCAAACTAACCGGCGGCGCCAAAGAATTAACCAAAGAACAAAAACTCATTTTGGCACAAGCAGGCGACAACCTGTCCCAAGCCTTCACCTCCGGCATCGATAGTATTCATAATTTCTCTCCCGAAATCATCACCTATGAATTGATAGACACTCTAGGATTTCACCAAGTATTGCGATACTCAACCGACAAAAGCAAACAACTCTTTCGGGCAAGATTTTCGGCCGTCGGAGATGGACAGGGAAACTACATCATAAGTCAAGCCGCCGCCAACGGTCGAGTCTATGAATGGGTCGCCCCGGATTCGGTCACCGGTCAGTTACAAGGGAGTTACGAACCAATCATCCCTTTAGTCGCCCCCGAATTACAACAAGTTTTTTCCTTAGGCGCTACTGGAGAAATTAGAAAAAATCTGAGCTTTCAATCAGAAATAAGTCTTTCCAGAAAAGACCTAAATCGATTTTCGGATTTAGACAAACAAAATGACACAGGACTCGGCGGCAAACTTGTACTCACTCACCTACTCCCTTTCGGAAAAAAGAAAACCAGCCCATCCTTAGAATCAAAAATAAGCTACGAATGGGTAGCATCTACCTACCAAGCCTTTAATCCTTTCCGTCAAACGGAGTTTGCCAGAGACTGGAATATTAATAATTCTTTACCAAAATCCGATGAAATCCTACCCAATTTCTCTCTAAAATTTTCTCAACCTAACTGGGGGCATATCCGCTACGACTACGCCGGCTATACGCAGAAAGGCTCCTACAACGGCAAAAAACACGGACTCTCATTTCAACTTACAAAAGGAAGAATCAGATGGATCACAAATGCCAGCCTATTAACTTCAAACTCAGACAAAGAGCATACATCTTTCTTCAGACCACGCTCTGACTTATCCGTAAACTTCCTGAAAAAATGGGCCGGCGAACCGGGAAAAATAGGCATTATCTGGGAACAAGAAGACAATCAAAAGACCACACAACTAACTAATAATCAACAAGATACACTCTCACCAACAAGTAAACGCTTTGATTTTTATAAAATCTACTTAGACTTCCCTTCCGGAAAAAAGTTTACATCCGGCTTATTTGCTGCCCAACGTCAAGATTATGCGCCGGGTACGTTAGTCAATCCCAGCCTTTATCACCAATTTTTACAAAGCACCGAATCACTAGATATCGCTTGGCACGGAAAATGGACTACTTCCAAAAAATCCAGACTCAACTGGCAATTTACACGTAGAGAATTAAAAATAAATCAACCATTACTCACTACCCAAAAGCCCCAAAACACTTGGCTCGGAAAATTAGATTATTTCTTCAAACTACCCAAGAATCTCCTATCATCCACCACCTCCTACGAACTCGGTTCAGGACAAGCCCCCAAACTAGAATACAACTATCTCAAGGTCGATCCGGGACAAGGCAGTTTCACTTGGATTGATCGAAACCAAGACAGTATTCCCCAATTGGATGAATTTGAAATCGCTCCCTTTGCGGACCAAGCTGATTATTTGCGGGTATCCATTGTCACCAACGAATTTGTCCCCACCAATAACATTCGCTTCAATCAATCCTTTCGACTTAACCCAAAGCAGTCCGTAGCACACAAAAAGGGAATTCTAAAGTTCTTCGGTCATCTATCCACCATCCATTCTTTGCGCATTAACCGACGTCTAAAAGTATTACCCGACACAGAAGCCTGGAATCCTTTTGCGAAAGCAATAGACTCCTCTCTCGTCACGACCGAAGCGTCTATCATCAACACCTTATTTTGGAACAAAGGCAATCCAAAAATCGAATGGCAAATCGGCCAAAAATCATCTAATAACAAATCCCTACTCACCTCAGGCGGCGAATCCAGAAACTTAGAAATTTACTTCTCAAAGTTACGTTACCGCATCAACCACTCTATCAACCTAAACCTAGAAGCCGAACAAGGCTGGCGCCAGCGGGAAGCAGATTTATTTGAACAAAGAAACTTTCTCATCTTCCACCAAAAAGGTCAGATGGCCTTTACACACGTTTTTGACCGGCGCCTAAGAAACATTGTCAGTTACCGATTAGACCAAAAGAAAAATAACATCGGCACCCAAGAGTCCCTAATTCGACAGGAGTTAAAATGGGCATTTACCCTTACCGGCAAGCAAAAACCACTCAGCACCCAACGTCCCATCCGGCTCAAAGCCGATTTCTCTATCGTAAAAATCAACTTTGACGGCGCCCCGAGCTCTGCTGTTGGCTTCACCATGCTAGAAGGCCTACGTCCCGGCCAAAACCTACTTTGGAGTTTAACGCTGGATAAACAATTGACCAAGTCAGTCATCTTAAGCCTTTTGTACAATGGCCGCCAAACCGGCGAAAAAAGCAAACCCGTACACGTCGGTAGTATGCAGGCGCGAGCTTTATTTTAGGATGAGAGCTTTTTGTTCCGGGTGGTCACCTTCATTTGTATAAAAAATAGTTTCAAAAACGTAACTGTTTAGGTACCCCTGTTTTTAGATAGAAAAAAGTCATTTTGGTGTATGTTGCGCCTTTTTCAAGATTTCGGTCAATTCAAGCTCCATAGGAGTGACATCTTTGTAGCCCGTAACGTAGTGGAGGGATAAAAGCATAACCCAATCGCAAGTCATAGCAAGCTATGTTGGAAAAACCAACGCAGAGTAAGGAAAAATTTGAAACATTTAGTAGCTGTTATTGTCTAAAAAATAAGCTTCAAATTTTTTCTTAATCAAGGCGGATTTTGGAGGCATAGCAGGTTATGACGAACACTAGCCAAGTCTGGAATATTGTTTTTGTGCAATCTGTTATACACACACAAAAACCTGCGGGCACCTAAATAGTTACCCAAAAACTAATTTTATTCCCGGCGCAATCGGAGTTTGTCCCCCACTAATTTAAAGGATAGAACACCGACCCGCCTGCTGCGCCACTGGCAGGTTTAACGGGTCTGCAAGGATTTCAGTTGAAATGACGGATTTTTACGGATTCGCCCTTCTATATTCGAAAAAAAACTCCAAATGAAATAGGAATCTGTGTGAAATCTGACATAATTTACGTCAGTAAATTATCCGTGAGAAATCCGTTCCTATTTCGCAGGAAAAATCAGTGTTTAAACCTGCCAGCTGCGCAGCAGGCTGGTCCGTTTTATCCGTTTTATCTGTGTTCTATTACGCATTTCCGGTTTTTTTGATAAGATATGTGGACAAAACCCGATTGCATCCATTTATACCCGGCTAGACACAAAAAGCAAGTGGCAACCTATGCGAAGACCCACTATCTTTGTCTCATGCAAAAAACCAAGTTCAAGGTACTATTAGTTGATGATGATGCGGCTGTACTGGATTTTTTATCCTACAATCTAGTCAAGAAGCAGTTTGAAGTCCAAACGGCGACCAATGGACTCGATGCTTTCAATATGGGGCTTTCTTTTCGACCTGACATCATCATTTTAGATTGGATGATGCCCCAAATAAATGGCCTTGAAGCTTGCAAAAAATTTAGGGAAAATCCACTTTTTGATGACACCATCATTACTTTTATGACCGCCAATGATGATGATTTTAGCCGAATAGAAGGCTTTAAAGCCGGGGCCGACGACTACATTCATAAGAGTATCAAGCCGGTTGTTTTTGTCGCCAAAATAGAAGCATTGCTACGTCGTAAACAAATCAACCGCCCTGTAAAAGAAACCATCCAACTCTTCGATTTGACCATTTTTCCGCAAAAAAGACTTGTCAAAAAGACCGGGAATAAAGTTGCTTTGACCAAAATTGAGTTCGATTTATTAATGCTTTTCCTTTCCAATCCTCATAAAATTTTTTCTCGACAGGAGATTTACGATACCATTTGGGGACAAGAAATCATCGTCGGCGACCGTACCCTGGACGTTCACATCCTTAACTTGCGTAAAAAAATCGGCAAAAAGGTTATTCAGACCACAAAAGGCGTCGGTTATACCATCGGTGAAGCCCGTTTTTGAGCTTGCGCAAAATACCGGGCCATACCCAACATCAATATATATTCCAAAGCAATAATCCCATAATGCTCCTCCATATTTCCTCCCCAATAATGACTGTAACTCAAATAAATCAACCCACTCCACACCAGTCCATACGACTTATCGGACATCGTACTAAGCACTAAAACCGGTATGACATACCAAGGATGCACAATGGCAGAATCCAACAAATAAACCCACCAAATCAAACTCATATTCTCCACTAGGCCGGACAATAATCGGGGTTTTTGCCGAAAGGCTAAAAATACGACCAACATCACCGTCAAACCATTAGTGAGCAAGCCAATACGCCATCCTTCGGGTGCCAGCCACTTCAATACGTAATAGATGCTTGCATTAAATTCAAAGGACTCAAAATATAACCAAACACTATCCATTAAGTGCCCTAAAGAGCCTAGCCACAAAAAGGGAAGCCACAGCACCAAGTTGATTCCAAAAATCCAACCAAATACCTGAAAAAACATCTTTTTGCTATTGCCCTGTCCGGATAGATATCTCCATAACAATGGCAATATCATCAACGGCAAGAGCTTCGTCCCTATCCCCAAACCAAACCCCAAGCCGGCCTTCATAAAATTCTTTTGGCGCAAGCCATAAAGTCCCAATACCAAAAACAAAACCAGCAACCCTTCAAAATGCCCGTTCCCTGAAATTTCCAAAACCACTAAGGGATTCAGCGCATAGACGAAAAACAACTGTGGCCACCATCCGATTCGTTGGAGCTTCCGCAAAAACCATAACAGGCTTACCTCCCCCAAAACCAAAACCGACTTTAAGACCAGTATTCCACTCCGGATACTCATCGACGCTTTTGCCGATAGCCAAAAAACAAACTGATGAATGGGGGGATACACCGTATAATTATCCGCATAAATCAACCGATGCAACTCCTGATTGATGCCTTGGGGCGGATGACTCATAGCCAACCATTCACTCGGACGCAAGGCAAACGGATCCGCTCCGCCAACCAAAAGCCGTCCATCCCACAAAAACCGGTAAACATCATCAGAAAGCCGGGGAAGAGCAAATAACACCAAGACCCTAACCAACACACCCACATAAAATACATGCCTATCCGATAAGTTTTGTCGAATCAGCCATAAATACAAGCCAAAACTACCTCCATACAAACCCATCAAAAGCAAAAATTCCTCCCTAGGCACCCACCAAGCGATACCCCAAAGCGTCAAGCTCCATAAAGCTAGTCCCAAATTTTTACGTAAGTGAGTGGACAAAATTGGATTGCATTTATAGTTTTAGTCAAGGGACACAACCACACTATAACCCATTGTGGAGCCGGCATCAGGCCGGAACCTTGGTATTTAATTAAATGGGTACAAATCTTAGTGTCCTAAGTGTTCTTACTGGTTCATTTTTTTTAACACTAAGGGCACGAAGGCTGCTTCACTAAGAATCACTAAGCGGGCAATGTCCTATGTCTTGGTGTCCTAAGTGTTCTTACTCGTTCATTTTTTTTAACACTAAGGGCACGAAGGCTGCTTCACTAAGGGGCACTAAGCGGCTAACTCCTACTTCTTCACCCGTCCCTATCCATATACTTTTTCATTCGTCCCAATTCCCGTTTAGAATCTTTTTCTTTCAAGCTATGACGTTTGTCGTAAGACTTTTTACCCTTACCGAGAACAATTTGGATTTTGGCGAATCCCCTTTCGGAAATATATAACTTATAGGGAAATATAGTCATGCTCTTTTCGGTGACTTTACGTTGGAGTTTTTTTAGCTCTTGGCGACGAAGGAGCAATTTGCGTTCTCGGCGGGTCTCATGGTTGTAGATATTACCGTGGGAGTATTCACCGATAAACATATTGATAATAAACAACTCATCACCTTTAAAGTGGCAATAAGCATCATTCAAATTAACCAAACCCGCACGGATGGATTTTATTTCTGTACCGAGCAAGACGATGCCGGCTTCGTATTCATCAATAAAAAAATACTCGTGCTTCGCCTTTCGGTTGATGATTTCAATATTCTTCTTTATCTCCGGTTTTTTCATCAAAAATTAATTTCAAAGCCCCATTTTATGAGTTAATCGGCAAATATAGGCTAAAAACAGCTCAAAAATCATAAAATTATCGCATAAGTCATCTAGGATTTCCGTTTTCTTATATTATCCGCTACCTTTATGCGTGAAACATAACAATAATCCACCCACTATGAATTTACTGACCAAAAGAACAGGACTTTTCTTCTTTTTGTTCCTTTCTACGGCGACTATTTTTGCGCAAGGAACCAATCAAAACTATCTCAACTATATCGACAAATACAAGGAGACCGCCATCTCTGAAATGAGTCGTACCGGAATCCCCGCCAGCATAAAACTGGCCCAAGCCATATTAGAATCCAATGCCGGCACCAGCACCTTAGCAAAAAAGGCTAAAAATCATTTTGGTATCAAATGCGGCCCCAAGTGGCATGGCAAAAAATACCACATGGAAGATGATGATTACGATGATTTTGGAAAAAAAATAAAATCTTGTTTTCGGGTATATAAAAATCCGGTTTCTTCCTTTATCGCTCATTCTGAGTTTTTAAGGGACCCGCGAAAGGCCTATCGCTACGGTCCACTTTTTGAATTGGATCCTTATGATTATCAAGCATGGGCTTTTGGTTTAAAAAAAGCAGGATATGCTACGGCCCCCACTTACCCGGATATGTTAATCAAATTAATTGAAGATTACAATCTTGCTCAGTATGATAAAGCAGACAATCTGGAATACGTGGATGAAGAAAACCAACCTACTCATTCTGAAGGCAAGAAGTTTGGACGAGTAGCCATGGTTAATGACCTAAAAGTATTCGTAGCCAAAGGCGGAGAATCTGTCTATCAAGTCGCTTTTCAACATGATGTAAAAATCAAACGATTAATGAAATACAATGATGCCGTCCTTGATGGGGAAGATAAACTGCCTGAAGGATACAGACTGTATTTGCAACCAAAACGCAATAATTGGCGCGGTAAAGCAGCCTTTCATTATGTAGAAAAAGGAGAGACCTTATTTGATATTTCTCAAAAATATGGAATAAAGCTAAGTAAATTAAAAAGAAAAAACAAACTCCCCGACAATGCACAGCCATTGGTTGGAGAACGTATTAGAATCCGCGGTTGGCATAGACGTAATGAAGTCGTCAAATACAAAATCACTAATAAGCCTGAAATCCCAACACTTGACAGAAAGGGGACCGATAAAGAAGATGACAGCCAAAAACCGACAACCACCAAGCCAAAGGATGAAGATTTGTTGGATATTGAAATTTCACCCACTGATGAAGATAAAGACGAAATCCTAATCGAAGTTGACCCGGTAATTACAGACCCCAATTCCCCCTTAGATGAGCAGCCAACAACAGATAAAGACGAACCGAAGGTGGATGATGACAAAGAAGAACCCACAGTGGATGATTCGCCGGTGATTGTGGATGACACCCCCGTAGAAGATACACCCGTAAAAGTGGATGATACAACTCCCACCAAAGTAGAGGATACGCCTGTGGAAGACACACCTGTAAGTGCAGAACCCACTTACATCACGATCATCAAAGGAGACACCTTGTACAGTTTAGCGAAAGCTTTTGGTCTGACTGTTGATGAACTAAAAGCCCTAAATGGCTTAACATCCAACACCTTGAAAATCGGGCAAAAATTGAGAGTCAGCAAATGAGTAAAAAGGCAGATAAAATTGTCCGGTCGATGATGCAAAAAGATTTATTTAGCCAATGGCTAGGTATTGAAGTCGTCAACGTCAGTCCGGGCAGTTGTCTGTTAAAAATGATTATCCGTAAGGAAATGTTAAATGGATTTGACATCGCCCATGGGGGTATTGCCTATTCTTTGGCAGATAGTGCCTTGGCTTTTGCAGCAAATGGACATGGTCGGCAGAGTCTATCTATCGAAACGTCTATCGCTTATTTCAACAAAATAACCGAAGGCGAAGTCATTTTAGCGGAAGCGACAGAAATACACAAAACGAACAAAATAGCCAAATACAATGTGGAAGTTTTTTCTCTTTCAGGAGAAAAAAAGGCCTTATTTAGTGGGACGGTATATCGAACTTCAACCGCATTCGACTAGTCTCTTAACTCCGTATAAAAGATACGAAAATGAATATAAAATTTTGTGGAGCAGCACGAGAAGTGACCGGAAGTGCACATTTAATTACCCTAAAAAATGGATATAAAATATTGCTGGATTGTGGTCTTTACCAAGGATCTGCCCGACATATGAAAGATTTTAATACCGGATGGCTTTTTCAGCCCGAAGAAGTGGATTGCGTCATCCTTTCTCATGCCCATATTGACCATTCCGGACGGTTGCCCAAATTGGTAAAAGATGGTTTTAAAGGAACAATCTATTCGACCCATGCTACTCGAAGCCTATGTGCAATCATGTTATTGGATTCTGCAAAAATCCAAGAGCGTGACGCCGAATATGCCAACAAATGGAGAAAAAGACACGGCAAAAAGGCCAATAAAAAGCCCTTATACAAGCCCGAACATGTCAAAAAAACCATGGATCGGTTTTCTACTACCGGATATAATCAATGGTTTTCGGTGCATCCCGATGTAGATGTGGTTTTTAAGGATGCCGGACATATTTTGGGGAGTGCCAGTGTCTCACTTCGGATCAGAGAAGGAAAAAAAACAACAACTATTGGCTTTACGGGAGATATAGGTCGGCCGGAACGTCCTATCCTACGAGACCCACAACCGATGCCCAAGGCGGAATATATTATCTCCGAATCTACTTATGGAGACCGCCTCCACGAAGAAGCCCCGGGAGAAAAAGAAAAACTTTTTCAAATCATCCAAGAAGCTTGCGTCAAAAAGAAAGGCAAGTTAATTATTCCGGCATTTAGCATCGGGCGAACTCAAGAAGTCGTGTATCTCTTGGACCAACTCTCTTCGGCCGGGCGATTACCCAAAATCCCGGTTTTTGTCGATAGTCCCCTAGCGGTAAACGCCACAGAAATTTTTGGCATCCATCCGGAATGTTATGACGACGACTTAAATGAATATCTACTGACGGACAAAGACCCTTTTGGTTTCCACGACTTGCATTATATCCGTGCGGTAGAAGATTCCAAACGACTCAATACATTGAAAGGGCCGGCCATTATCATTAGTGCATCCGGCATGATGAATGCAGGACGAGTAAAGCACCACTTATTTAATAACATTGACAACCCCAAGGCCACTTTTCTCATCGTAGGCTACTGTGCCGATGGTACTCCCGGTGGAGAATTGCGCAAAGGGGCTCGGGAGCTTTACCTGTTTGGAGAAATAAAGAAAGTACGTGCAACGATTGAAATAATGGACTCTTTTTCTGCCCATGGAGACAAGAATGAGATGCTTGACTTCCTCTCTAATCAACGAAAATCCGCTAAACAAGTATTCTTGGTTCACGGAAATCTACCCACACAAAAATCTTTTGCCAAGATGTTGGAAAGCGTTGGCTTTAAGAGTGTCGTTATCCCTAGATTAGGGCAAACCATCCCCCTTAAAGACCCAAACAAAGGAAAATCAAAACAAAACAGGTAAATACAGCGAATTGAAGCCATTTAGAACCATCCTACATGCTTTATCGAAAGATTTAAATATTCAGCATCAATCAGGTGTCTGCTTGATAGGCTCTTGTTTTTCGGAGCATATCGGACACAAACTGGACAAGGCAAAGTTTAAGGTATTGCAAAACCCTTTCGGAATCTTGTACAACCCTTTTTCTATTGCCAAGAGCCTTCAGCGCATAATAACCAATCGTCCCTTTACACAGGATGACTTAGTCGCACACAATGGGCTTTGGGTAAGTTTTGAGCATCATAGCCGCTTTTCAGACGTAAGTCGGGAGCTTGCGCTAAAAAAAATGAATCAATCTTTAGAAAATGCACATCATTTTTTAAAATCCGCTAAGGTAATTTTTATCAGCTTAGGGACGGCTAAGGTCTATCGTCTAAAATCTACGAAAAAAACAGTCGCAAACTGCCATAAATTCCCGGCCACATCATTTGACCATTCCCTTTCGGAAAAAAAGGAAATAGTGGCGGTTTTGGCGCAAGCCTTACAAGCACTACAAACTTTCAATCCTGGGCTAAACGTCCTATTTACGGTCAGTCCCGTCCGGCATTTAAAAGACGGATTTGTTGAAAATCAACGCAGCAAATCAACGCTTTTATTAGCCGTTGCGAAATTACAAGAGCAATTCACCGGTGTAGATTATTTCCCTTCTTATGAAATTATGCTGGACGATTTGCGGGATTATCGCTTTTACGAAAGTGATTTAGTACATCCCAATCCCTTGGCTGTTGACTATATCTTTGACTTTTTCGGGCGGACTTATTTTGACAAATCCACCACCCAGCTAATCCGACATATTTCCAAAATTCAAGATGCTGTAAATCATCGCCCTTTCCATCCCGCTTCCCAAGCCTATCAAGTATTCCTTACGCAAACCATCCAAAAAATTGCCACGTTGCAAGCCCAACATCCATTTCTGGATTTCCGTAAGGAAGAAGAATTACTCCGACAACGCCGGCAATCAATTTAGATAACCAATGCCGTATCATCACAAAAGAACCCACATAAAAAAAGGGAGCGCCCATAGGCCACTCCCTAAGTTTTGTCTGTTATAAAAACCGACTATTGAATAATCAGTTTTTGAATATTCAATCCTTTTGGTGTTTGAATCTTAACAAAGTATAACCCTGCCGCCAATTGTCGGGTGCCTATGGTAGTTGATTGAGACCCAACGTTTAGTCGAGTGCTTTCAGAAACGATGGTTTTTCCTTCCAAAGTAACAATTGCAATCGTCGCTTCTTGATTAAACTCACTTTGAATCCGCACATTTACAAAGTCTCCGGCGGGATTAGGGCTAATTTCAAAACCAATGGAAGGATCATTGACATCATTGACATCTACCATTAAGTTACTATTCACGACAGTTCCGTTGCCTTTAGCTTTGGCGCAAGCTTGATCGCCTTCGCTAGACGACACGCATACTTCGGTGTCATAATTTAACATATCCATAAACTCTACATCATCTACCGACCAAATAACACTATTTAAGTCCGAATCCGTAGCGCCACTGGCAAAATGCCAACGAACATTAAAATTGGAACCGACAAAGTCTGACAAATCGACCATTGTTTCAATGTATCCGGCACTATCGACCGATGGAGAAATACCCCAAAATGCCTGTTGATTAGGAATAACAAAAGTAGAATAGTCAATTTTTCCGGTGTACTTATTCCGAAAGATGCGCTCTCCGGCATCATGCCAAGTGAGCCCGTTATCAGAAGACAGCTCTACGATACCACCATCTTCTCCGGGCTTGGTATCATACCTATGAAAAAACCGAAGAATAGGCTTGGCTCCTGAAATAGTAATCGGATCCAATAAGAATAGGGTTTGATCGGAAGACCCTGTCGCCCCTTCAATATAAAATGAATGGGCACCACTATGCGCATAGCCTAGTAAACTACTAGACTCCCAGTCCCAATAGTTGTCGCCTTCAACAGATTCTTGATTCCATCTGGCATCATCTGTTTCAAAATCATCATTCCACAAGCTAATGGACTTATTGTCCGGATCAGAATTCAGTTGATAGGTAATCGTTAAGTCCGTTTGATCGGCCACATTACCCAAGTCAAATGAAATGGTCTCCCCCACTACAGATGCCGGTGAAGAAGCAGAACCGGCTACATAACTAGTACCGGAAGGAATCATATCGGTCACTGTAACTCCTGTTAAGTCTTCCCCTTTGTAATTGTACACTTTTAAGGTCACATCAATGACATCACCCGCATTAATAACGGGAGTGACTTCTTTTTTTATGCCCAGTTCTTTGGCACAAGCCAGCGGGGTATCATAAGCTTCTTTTCCGTCATTTCGGTCATCAGGACTTCCTTCAGAAGCACTCACCCCTAGTCCCCGTCTGGCAAATGCTTCCCAGATAAGACATTGATTGGCTCCATTATTATTAGCCATATCTGCCGCTAAAATGCCATCTCTTCCATCGATAAAACCGGGGCTACAACTTTGAAACTTCATCCCATCTATGACTAATTGAATCGCCATATTATTTCCTTTATTCCCATGATAAATATCGTCACTGAAACCATATCTCTCCACCATCATCCAGTACATATCCCACAGACAAGCCGTCCAGACTTCTCCAAGTGGATGCGGTGCCGTCGTATTTAGTATGTCATAATAGGTCAAAGGGCAGATAGACATATCCGTAGAATAAGGGAAGCGCCGAATGCCTGTACCGTTAACGCCCGCCGCAATGACATAATTACCAATCCCTCTTGCTTCCGCACCGGTATCTGTAGATTTAGCAGAGGTGACTAGGGCAAAAAAGTCACTCCAACCTTCACCCATTTGTTCATCGTTAAATAAGCAACTTACATTTTGACCACTACCGGTCAACCTTGTAGATATCCCATGACCGTATTCATGAGCAATGACACCGTTATCAAAGTCACTATCTAAAGAATCAGGTCCGGTAGATTGATTTTTTACGATAGAAGCAGATACTGGATTGTCATTAGCCAAACTACTTTTGATAAGTCCTGCATCAGAGCTACTTATCATCAACAAAGGGATATGGACTTGACTACCTAGATTAGAAGGAGCGGTCATACCTCCGGTACCATTATTAAAGTTCGCAACGATTAGTCCGATGGCACCGGCATTTTGAGCAAAAATAGCTTTTTCTGCAAAGTAACAATCACCACGATCCACCATGGCAATTTTATCGGTTAAGTCTTGAGATGTTTGAGCGCAACCTAAGGTAGGATTCTGTATAGAACCATCATTAATCAATACGATGTCTCCGGAAACCGGAATATCTGATACCGGAGTTCCAAATTCAGCGGTACCCGTCGCATACACGCCGGCAATACCGGCAGGACTAGTAACATTCAAATATTTTGCTCCTTGCCCAACCCATACATACATCTGCATTTGTCCGTTGTATCCATCTAAAGGAGTAGAGAAATTTGCATTATTGGTGCCACTACCATCTTGGCCTTGGGCCAATACATAGTCATGGGCTTTAAAGTCCGGTCCCGCATAATTTTTTTCTTGAAAGTTTCCGGCATCTTCGTCAAACCCATAAAAAAAGGTAAAGTCATGCATGAAGTTATTCATGTAAAATAGATTCGTTACAGCGGCATCTCTATTGACTGATGCTTCACTATTGCTATCGTACGGAAAATCAAAAGTAAGTGTCGCACCACCGTCCGGTTCATCTCCGGAAGACACCCCCGTATTATCCAAATCTAGGTAAGCATGGGCATTATTGCCACGAGTAATCGTAAATTCTGCTCCGTCTTGCCCGTCTGTATCATGCCATCCATAGGGCGATGCCCCTAAATCGGCCGGATCAGTAATTAACGCATGACTACCATATATCGGACTTTCTACATCATAAGGCAAAACATTATAGGAAGAGCCGTCTGCCCCTGCCCTGCTTTGACCGGCAAAATGCCGGTGACTTTCTTCCGTACAATCAGTGGTTGCCGTTGGGCTAAACTGACCCGGCTCAAAAGAACAATGAATGGTCATACTTCTCTTTTCCAATATTTTTCCGGTAACGGCATCCACCTTAATGGACCAAAGTTCACTTTGTCCCACAGGCTCCACTATGATATCCCAAACCAATTTAAATTGTTCCCCTTGCGGAAAATAACGAAGCTGACTGGCCATATCAATTATTGCCACATCTCCTTTGTCATAGCGATAGTAATTGTCTTTTCTTTCCTTCACCGCCGGAATAACCGCATTCGATGGCAAACCAAAATCTTTAAATACTATTCTCAAAGCATCATCGCTGTGAAGTACAGGAGTGGCGGTACCTACTCGATTTTCAATATTTTTATAAAAGCGATTATTGGCTAGAAGTACTTTTCCGGAAGGCAAAAGACTAATATTATAGACTGCATTGTACAATTCAATCCCATGGCTCTGTTGATTGAAATAAAGGCTAGTCACCTTGTTGTGCTTGGTAAAGACACGATTAACAAGAGCAACATCACTAATATCACTCCGACGGAGATTCCAATCAGAAAAATGATTCTCAAGGTACTGTCTGGCTGTTTGTTCTAAATCAATGGAGGTGTTTTCTGCTTGCGCCAAAATTAAAAAGGGCAAAGACAAGAAAAAAAGTGTAAAAATCTTTTTCATCTGTATTTTTTAAAAAATTGAAACTTCTTAGGTGCTGCTCCTGTTTTGTACAGTTTTTTGTTATGAAAAATTGGGCAAAACAGATACAAAAAGGGCATTTTAAGGGAAGAACGGCCCATCCAAATTAGTTCCTAGAAAGTTACGATAACCCAAAGATAACTTTTTATCTTCAATATTGCATTTTATAGAGGTTGTTTTAACAATATTTAGTGCGCAATACTTAGTTTTGTCACCAGTTTAACTAAAGGAAGGCTTGATGAGGATTATCCAAATGACGGATTTACATATTGCCCCGCTCCACTCGCCCACGATCATGGACATTGATGTTTGGGGCCAGTTTAGGCGCGTTTTGGCGGAAGCTAAATCCTACAAACCTGATTTGTTGGTCATTTCTGGAGACTTATGCTACCAATCGGGTGATGCGGCTATATATCGTTGGATAAAGCGAGAGCTTGAGCAATCCGCTATGGACTTCCTGGTCATTGCAGGAAATCATGACGATTCTAAGCTAATGGCTTCTATTTTTGGCTTACCCGCAAATCTTTCCACAGAAGAATGCTATTATTCCAAACAATACCCCGTCGGCAAAATACTCTTTTTGGATTCGGGAAAAGCGGCCTTTTCTGAGACGCAATGGGCTTGGCTTGACGCAGAATTGTCGTCTAATCTACCCATGATTATCTTCATGCACCACCCGCCCTTACTTGCGCAAATGCCCTTCATGGATACTCATTATCCATTTAATGAAATAAAGAGATTGCAGCAAGTGCTTGCGCAAAAAGGGACAATAACTCCTGTTTTTTGCGGACACTATCATGCCGAATGTACGATACGTCACAAACAGCTAACTGCCTTTATAACGCCCTCTACCATGGCACAAATCGATGGTAATAATCCGGAGTATGCCCTAGACCATTTGACTCCCGGTTTTAGAATAATAGATTGGAATGGTCGCCAAGTGATTACTTCCGCAAAATATCTTTTCGATTAGGTTTATGGGACACGCCCAAAATAAATATCTGAAGTGTACCCAATTCATCGGACAGGTTTTGGACAAAGTTAAATATTTGTCCCAAAAAATAAACAAGTCATGGCAAAAAAAACACATTCCTAAAAAATAACAACTTTCGTAAAACTTCTAAAGTATATATTCTACCATCGAAAAACCCATAGTACCCCAACTTCTCCACCTTTGGCGGATGAGTACAACATCGTTTTCATGTTGGGTCGTTCCGACCACACGAAAACTTAATTG
>JANTGI010000058.1 GCA_024762995.1 Saprospiraceae bacterium
GTTGATTTTGCAAAATAAAAGACATTTTACCCAAATCGTTTCTGTTTTTTTGTACAGGAGAAGTTTTTACGTTGTTTTATACGAATGTTGTCGTTAAAAGAAGGCTTTTTACAAAAAGAATTCAAGTTGGATTTTTTTTTTACCTAAAAAACCCCGACCTTTGCGGTTCGCTAGAAAAACGATGTACAATTGTTTTATAACTGATTAAAAATCAAGGAGTAATGAGAAAAGCAGACCTTATTGCCACCATTTCTGAAAAAACAGGCATTGCCAAAGTGGATGTTTTAGTAACCTTAGAGAGTTTCTTTGACGAAGTAAAAGATACTTTGGAAAGTGGAGAAAACATTTACATCCGTGGATTTGGCTCTTTCGTCATTAAGAAAAGAGCAAAAAAAATCGGAAGAAATATAAAGAAAGGTAAGTCTATTGTGATTCCTGAGCATTACATCCCATCCTTTAAGCCTGCTAAGATTTTTGTGGAAGGTGTCCGCAAAAACGTAAAGTCTTTACCTGACGATTAATCAACTATCAAGTCAATTGTTGAATTTTTTCTAGCAATCAAATTCAATTTTTAATCAAATAAATTTCGGTTTTATGCCAAGCGGTAAAAAGAGAAAACGACATAAGATAGCGACTCACAAACGGAAAAAAAGACTCCGTAAGAATCGTCACAAAACGAAGAAATAATTTTTTACCTCGATTGCAGGGGTATGATTGTTGGCTTTGTACTGTACTACAATTAATGTAGTGGATAATAAAAAATAAGATCATGTGATCATCGGGAATGCCTATTTCTTCTTGGAGTAGGCATTCACCTTAGTTGTTTGTCAATAGATTTGGCTTCTTTAGTTTTAGCTTTACATTCAAACAATTACTTCAAGTTAGCTTGAGTTTTATAGAAAAGATATTTCGGATTACCTCGTAGTAGTCTTCTTTCCACATTAAATGCAGTACCACTTAGCCTTCTTTTTAATAGATATTAGATAGTTTATTGCTATCTGACTAGGCTATCCATCATAAATAAATCGCATATTTCGATTTATTTACTACTGTCTTGAGCGGTGTCCGCTGAGACTGTCGGCATATCTATATCTCTGCTTTTATAAATATTGTGGAAGATGGACAAAGAATTAGTTATCAACTCATCACCCACGGAAGTAGAAATCGCCTTTTTGGAAGATTCTAAGCTCGTCGAGCTGCATCGCCAAAAATCCAATAACAACTTCATGGTGGGAGACATCTTTTTAGGAAGAGTCACCAAAACAGTTTCAGGTCTTAATGCGGCTTTTGTCGATATTGGTCATAGCAAAGAAGCTTTTTTGCACTATAGTGACCTCGGTCCTAAACTCAACTCCTTAAATAAATTTACCCGCCAATCTATTGGCGGAGAGCTCAAACAAGCATCGCTAAACGACTTCAAAATAGAGCCGGACATCATCAAAACCGGCAAAATATCCAGTGTACTTAAGCGCAAAGACCCTATCCTTGTACAGATTCTTAAAGAACCTATTTCTACGAAAGGTCCTAGACTCACCAGCGAAATCACTATCCCCGGTCGATACATGGTCTTGACCCTTTTTAACTCTACCGTCTCCGTCTCCAAGAAAATAAGCAACCAAGAAGAACGCAAAAGGCTCCACTTACTCATGGAGAGTATCAAACCGGCCAACTTTGGGGTCATCATACGAACCGCCGCAGAAGGCAAAAAAGTGGCTGACTTACATGACGAAATGAGCTTGCTCGTTGAAAAATGGGAAAAAGTACATGCCCAACTTAAAAATGCTCAACCCCCAACCAAGCTACTTAGCGAACTGGACAAACCCATTAGCTTACTGAGAGACTTGGTGTCTGATTCCTTTAACAAAATCGTGGTCAATGACAAGTCCTTGCATTCCAATATAAAGGCTTTTATGGACCATCTTGTCACCGAAAAAGCAGACATCCTTAAACTCTATAAAGGGAAAAAGCCCATTTTTGAAGCTTACGGTATCAATCGACAGATTAAGTCTTCCTTTGGTAAGACTGCGACCATGAAAAGCGGAGCGTACATCGTCATTGAATCGACCGAAGCCATGCATGTCATTGACGTAAATAGCGGCCCCAAAATGTCTAAAAAAGACCAAGCGGAAGCTGTCCTAGCCGTTAATCTGGAAAGTGCAAAAGAAATCGCTCGTCAACTAAGATTGAGAGATATTGGTGGACTTATTGTCATTGATTTCATTGACATGAGAGATGCCAAACACCGCAAAGAGCTTTATCAAAAAATGGTCGAATTTATGAAAAATGACCGCGCTCAGCACACCATTTTAACCTTGAGTAAGTTTGGTTTAATGCAAATTACCCGGCAACGGACCCGCCCTGCCGTACAGATAAACACCGCAGAACAATGCCCTGTCTGTAATGGCACCGGCAAAGTAAATGCCTCTGTCCTACTTATCGATGATCTGGAAAGAGATATTGATTTTTTATTTGAATCGAGACCTTCCGGTAAATTATCCCTAAAAGTCCACCCCTTTGTACATGCTTACATCAAAAAAGGTGTCCCCAATATTCAAATGAAGTGGTATCTCAAACACAACAAATGGATTAAGGTCACGCCCGACCCCGAATATCACCTCCTTGAATACCATTTCTACGATGGCAATATGGATGAAATCAGGATGCACTAAACTATTCAGGGAAATAATCAGAATAATTGCCTAAATTATTGATGAGATTATTTTGAGTGCGTGACAAACAGTAGGGATGCCCTTCATTGGTACCGGCATATTCATTCCTCCAGTGCCATTCAAAGCAAAAATGGCCGGGAAGGGTCTTCCTTCGGCTTCCTGCAGGTTGGTTCATTTCCAAGTGTAGGAAACAGCGAAGCGTTTTTCTGCCATAGGAAATGATTTAATTTTCTGCCCGCCTGGGCACAGTAGCGCTAGACAGACAGGTACTTCGGTGTAACGGTATAGTGGCCCTAAAGAAACCTAGTTGATGATACTTTACTATGCTATGTTTGAATAATATAGCCAAAAGCAGCTTGCTGCGCCCCAAAGACCAAAAGCGACCACAGGGAGCGCCCCAAAGACCAAAAACCACGAATTTTTCTAAGTACCAAAACTAGAGTCCTTTACCCGTCAATATCTCCACTTTGCATCTCCCATTTAGGACAATTACATTTATTGGACTTACAAGAGCTCGTACCTAATGCCAAAACGGCCAACAAGAGTAGAGCTAAAAAAACTTTCTTTTGCATGATTTATCGTTTTTGGTAACTTAAACGTTATTTGACCCAAATTTAATGTATTTTTGGATATTATTACGAATCGGCTTCTTAACTGTTGAGCTTCGCCCGTTTTTAGTTTATTTTGAGCACGTGCCTAGATAGGTCGAAAACCTCCTACAAAACATCTTATTCCTTCAAGAAAATGACTAAACGCTAAGATGAAAATCATTGTTGCTCCACTCCATTGGGGTCTTGGTCATGCGACTAGGATGGTTCCCCTCATTAATTCTTTGCTGGAACGTGATGTACAAGTACATTTAGCCTCCGATGGTGATGCCCTTTCCGTCCTAAAAAAAAATTTCCCCTCCCTGCCTGCCACGGCATTACCGGCATACAATATCCAATATAAATACGACAACCTACTACTCAATAGCTTTTCCCTTTCGGCAAATATACTTCGGACCATACCAAAAGAGCAAAAAGCCATTCGTATTTTGGCGCAAGCCATTAAAGCGGATGCCATTATATCTGATAATAGATATGGCTGTCACACCCCTTTCACAAAAAATATTTTTGTTACTCACCAATTGAACATCATCACCAATCCACTAACACAAAAGCTCGTTAACCGAATAAATCGCCACTTTTTAAGGCATTTTCAGCAAATTTGGACTCCGGACTTTCCCCATACTCCAAATCTTGCCGGCAAACTGGCGCATCATTCTTCAATGGACAAGGTCCAATATATCGGCAGTCTGTCCCGCTTTCAGCCCATCCGGCAGCAACCCAAAACAATTGATGTATTGGCCATTCTTTCCGGCCCCGAACCCCAAAGGAGTTATTTTGAACAATTGCTGATTCAGCAACTTACCTCCACCAAACTAAAGGCAGTCTTGGTCCGCGGCAAGCCTTCCGCACCAGACAATGCACTATCCACCACAAGGATTCAGACCATCCAATATGCTTCTACCGATGAGTTAACGCAGTTGATAGCCGCCAGCAAAATAATCATTTCCAGATCCGGTTATAGCACCATTATGGATTTTTATGCCTTAGGTCTTTTCGCCGATGCTCCCCAAAAAGTAATTTTTGTCCCCACTCCCGGTCAGCCAGAGCAGATATACCTTGCGGAAAAAATGATGCTCGATAACCGGGTTGTTGCTATGAAGCAAGATAAATTTGACCTCGCATCTGCCATTCAACTAACCGACACCCTCCAAGCCGCCGACTTCCCTAGCGCCCGTCAAAATCTTTTGGCGCAAGCCGTAAATGAACTTATTAATTTAAGTTTCGGTACTTCGGTTTAACGGTATAACGATACAACGGTGTCGCCGATTCTTGGTTTTGTGGCATTGGTGAATGGTAAAGGGTTAAGGGTCAAAGGGTTACAAATTTTGGTTTCTGTCTGTTTTCCTTGATATTGGAACGCTGTTAGATTAGTAGGTAAGTTTTTTAGGGAAGCTTTGATAAGCTTTTACCCTTTTCTTGGCTATAACCCAATAACTACAGGCTTTTCTAAGTGCCGAAACCTGAGTTATTAAGAGCTTAAATCATCCCAGCCAACAAACTCCATAGGATCTAATCCCAAAAAATCAACCAACTCCAATTTCCTTTCTTTGAGCATTTAGACAAATTCTAAATTAGAATAATTCTCCAATAAATTGACCTGTCCATTTATTCAAACTATAAAGTCATGTTATAAAAACAAATTTTATAATTTTATAAATAACTAATAATCAACTACTTAAATCCTTTCCCATTAAAACAGAAACCTTTAAATATGGGTCACACCCATTTGAAGGGCATATCATAGAATTTTATGACCAACGTCAGTTTTATTGAAAGATATAAATTATAGTTTTGTAACGAATCGAACACGTCCTTTCAAGTGACTTGTTTCTAAAAACAATAATTTGGTATGATTACAAGGCGAAAGTTTATCAAAATCTCCGCATTAGGAATGGGTGCCGCTACTATGGGAGCCGGTGCCATTCAACTTTTGGGAGCACATTCAAAATCAAGCAATTACGCTATTCAAGACTTTACAAGATATCCAACCTATTGTGAAGTCTGTTTTTGGAAGTGCGCCGGATGGACTTATGTGGACAAAGAAGGCAATATTGTCAAAATAAAGGGTAACGACAAAGATACGCATTCAAATGGTCGCTTTTGTCCTAGGGGTACAGGAGGCGTAGGTATGTACCACGATACAGACAGACTCCAAGTCCCTTTAATTCGTGTCAAAGATGGAGACAATGAGACCTTTAAAGAAGCCACTTGGGACGAAGCATTAGAGCTCATCGCCTCAAAGATGAAATCCATTAAAGCAAAATACGGGCCCGAAGCATTTGGCTTATTGAAGCACGGGGCTCCGGGTAAGCACATGGAACACCTATTTAAATCGTATGGATCCGACACCATTGGGGAACCTGCATACGCTCAATGCCGCGGACCAAGAGAAACTGCCTTCTCCATGACTTTTGGTTCTTGGGTTGGTTCGCCGGAACCTACAGACATCAGAGATACCAAGTGCCTAGTTTTGATTGGCTCCCACATCGGTGAAAATATGCACAACGGACAGGTACAAGAGATGTCAGATGCCATTGACAATGGAGCGACCATCATCACTGTGGACCCAAGATTATCCACTGCTGCCAGTAAGTCGAAGTACTGGTTAGCCATCAAACCGGCTACGGACTTGGCTCTTTTATTGGCCTGGATTCATGTCATCATCGAAGAAGAATTATACGACAAAAAATATGTGGAGCAATACGGATACGGCTTTGATGAACTCAAAAACCACGTCCGGGACATGACCCCTGAATGGGCTTACGGCATCACCACCATCAAACCTTCTGTCATCAGAGAAACAGCCCGTGAGATGGCACATGCCGCTCCTGCGGTAATTGTCCACCCGGGACGACATGTAGTGTGGTATGGCGATGATACCCAACGCGGTAGAGCCGTAGCCATCTTAAATGGTTTATTAGGTTCCTGGGGACGACGCGGCGGGTTCTATTTTCCGGAAGGAAAATCGATTCCTAAATATCCACATCCACCGTATCCTGATACAAAATGGAGTTGGGAGACCCTTGGAGAGCAATATCCCCTTGCGGAAATGGGCATCACTACGGAAATTATCCGAGCATCTATCCCAAGTGAAGCCAAAGACGGTCACCTAGTTAAAGCGTGGATGGTCGCCGGAACTAATTTAATAAAATCCATACCCAATAAAAGGCTTATAGAAGATGCCATCAACTCTATCGACTTCATGGTCGTGGTGGACACGATGCCTTCGGACATCGCCGGTTATGCAGATGTAGTACTACCGGAATGTACGTATTTGGAAAGATATGACGGCATCCGCTCTGCTTCACACAGACACCCATCTATCGCCTTAAGAATGCCTGCCGCCAAACCAAAGTATGAGACAAAACCTGCTTGGTGGATAGCCAAACAAATCGGAGAGCGACTTGGATTACAGGCGTATTTTAATTACAAGAACTACGAGGAAGTATTGGATTGGCAGTTGAAAAAAATCGGCTCTTCCTTAGAAGAAATGCAAAAAATCGGTGTTAAGAATTTCGATAGAGAAGAAAATCCACTATATCTGAGCGAAGGAGAACCTTACGAATTTAATACCAATACCGGTAAAATTGAATTCTATTCTACAGAGCTGGAAAATAAAGGATTTGACCCTTTACCCAAATATACTCCACATCCGGAGCCCCCGGCCGGCTTTTATCGTCTGAATTATGGACGCGCCCCAATGCATACATTTAGTCGTACCGTCAACAATCCTAATTTGAATGACTTGATGGATGAAAACTCCCTTTGGGTAAACCCCAAGTCCGCCAAGGTCATGGGTATCAAAAACGGACAATATGTATGGTTGAAAAATCAAGATGATATCTTATCGACCTTCCCCATAAAAGTAAGAATCACCGAGCGTATCCGATGGGACTCTGTCTATATGGTACATGGATTCGGACAAACCAATAAGAGTATGTCCAGGACTTACGGCAAAGGAGCGGCAGATACGGAAATGATTACTCATATTATGACCGACCCAATTATGGGGGGCACAGGAATGCGGGGTAATTTTGTCATGTTACTTACTGAGAATCCGCATACAAATAAAAATGCGCCACAAAAAGAAGAGCAAGAGTCTTAATCGACTCCAAACATAATGCATACAAAGGAATTATCCAATGGGAAATTCCATGTGACCTTAACAAAAATAAAAAAGACATATGAGATATGCAATGGTAATTGATACCCTAAAATGTGTGGGATGCAGTGACTGCGTTGTTGCTTGCCAGACTGAAAACAATGTACCGGTTGGGTATTGTCGAGATTGGGTAACAGAATCTGTGGGGGGCACCTATCCCTCGGTAGAGATAGAGTTAAGATCAGAACGCTGTAACCACTGTTCTAATGCACCATGTGTAAGATGTTGTCCAACCGGAGCCAGTCACATCGTTGAAGGCGGTATCGTACTGGTCACTCATGATGAATGTATCGGATGTGGTGCTTGTATTGAATCTTGCCCTTACGATGCCAGATACACCCACCCTGATGGATACGTTGACAAATGTACCTTCTGTATGCACCGTGTGGAAAAAGGCCAAAAACCGGCTTGTGTAGCTGTTTGCCCTACAAAATGTATGTATTTTGGAGACTTGGACGATGCCAACAGCGAAGTCTCGCAATTACTGAAAAAGCGGGAACACAAGGTATTGGCTCCGGAAGCAGGTACCCAGCCGAATGTATTTTACCTCATTTAAAAAAAATGCCGTTATGAACGAAGAATTATTTGTCAGCGGACGCAATATCCCTAATATTGACCCCCATCTCCATATTTGGCACTGGCCTATTCCATTGTACCTGTTTTTGGGTGGATTAGCAGCGGGAATTTTATTTTTTGCCGCCTTATTCACCATCTTAGGGAAAGAAGATAAAGTACCCGGTGCCATTAAATTGGCCCCATTGGTTGCCCCAGTTGCCATTGTTATTGGATTAGCCGCTTTGATGTTTGATTTAACACATATGCTTTATTTTTGGCGACTTTACACTACCATAAGAATTGAATCTCCGATGTCATGGGGTGCTTGGGTACTCATGGTCATGACACCTATTTCCTTTGCTTGGGCATTTATGTACTTTCGAGACGTATTCCCCAATTTTCACTGGCCATTCAAATGGCTATACACCATTGAAGATTGGTTAAAAACCTATAAGATTTGGCTTGCTTGGGCATTGATACCTCTAACCATTGTTTTAGGTATTTATACAGGGATTTTACTATCTGCTTTCAATGCAAGACCACTATGGAATAATGCCATCTTAGGACCATTATTTTTAACTTCAGGTCTGTCAACGGGAGCCGCCATGAATATTTTGTTTGCCAAAACCCCGTATGAAAGGCACCTTTTCGGCAAAATAGACTTAGGACTAATTATCGTTGAATTATTCTTCATTATCCACATGATAATGGGATATTATGCCGGACCTACTGCACAGCGAGAAGCCGTCCAATTATTGATGGGTGGTGAGTTTACGGTCATGTTTTTCGTCTTTATCATACTGATGGGTTTGGTTTTCCCTTTGATTTTGGAGACTTTTGAGTTGATGGGTGCCAAGGTCTGGGCAGCGATTCCGGCCATCTTGGTTTTGCTTGGCGGAGCCGTATTACGTTTTTTGATGGTAGATGCCGGTCAGATGACCCGTTATCTCTACTAGGTTTTAATTTCCAAAAAAAAGAATTATGAGTTATTGGAACGAAGATCATAAACACACCTACTGGAATCCTTATTTTGGTGGATTCATGTTAGGGCTATTACTTATCTTCACTTTTTATACGACCGGTCGAGGATTGGGAGCAAGTGGAGCGATGAAAAGCACGGTAGTTTTTGCCCTACACGAGGTAGCCCCGACGCATGTCGAAAAATCTCGCTACTACAGCCGCTTTGTTGAAAAAGAAAAAAGCCCATTAAATACATGGTTAATTTTTGAAGTGTTGGGTGTGCTAGCGGGTGCATTTTTGTCGGGTGCCCTTTCCGGAAGGGCTAAGTTTAGATTGCAGCACTCCCCCAAAATCACTTCAAAACGCCGGATAATATTTGCTTTACTGGGCGGCATCTTGTTTGGATTTGGCTCACAGATGGCTAGGGGCTGTACGAGTGGAGCCGCATTAAGTGGACTTTCGGTCATGGCAACAGCCGGTTTTTTAACAATGATAGTGATTTTTGGCAGCGGATACGCCTTTGCTTATTTCTTCCGAAAAAACTGGATTTAATCATCATGGGTCAGCGACTCAGTATTGACTAAAAATAAAAAATTGAATTATGGGACCTCTTATTCCTCATGAAATATTATCTCCCGAGTGGAACAATGTGATAGCGGTATTCATTGGCTTAGCCTTTGGGTTTATCATGGAAGCCTCCGGATTTTCTTCTTCCAGAAAGCTGGTAGGGGTGTTTTACGGCTATGACTTTGCGGTATTGCGAGTTTTCTTTACGGCCGCCATCGTCTCCATGATTGGCATTTTATATCTGTCCAAGCTAGGTTATCTGAATTTTGATGACCTATATGTCCAACCTACTTATCTTCGCTCAGCCATTATTGGTAGCGTCATCATGGGGTTAGGCTTTGTGACCGGTGGTTTCTGTCCGGGCACCAGTTTGTGTGCTGCCGGGATTGGCAAACTAGACGGATTAGTTTTTATTATAGGACTCATGATCGGAGTTGTTATTTTTTCTGAGATGTTTCCGCTTTTGGAAAAGACCTTTAATGCTGACAACTTGGGTGGAGTTACTCTCAAAGATACTTTTGGAATTTCCTATGAAATGACTACAGTTTTATTCACCGTTATCGGTGTTATCGCTTTCTATGTGACCACAATTATCGGTCGCAAGATTAGAAATGTTTGGTACTAATTTTTTTCCGCAAGGAATCACCTTTTGAAACACCATTAAAACAAATGCACAAACTTGGAAAGATTTCTTAAAAAGGATTCAGTGTAGGAGACCATCATCGCATGAATGCACCGAATAATCCCCCGAGAAATTCCACAATTTGACTTTTTTGAAGGTGTCACTTTAAGATAAAAAAAGATGAAAAAGAGACTTTTGGTAACAAGAAAAAGATATATTTTCCTAGCTATCGCTCTAGTTGCTAGTGCGCTTGGATTACTCTTTTTTGACGGCCTACCTGATGCAACTAGACTAAGTCCGGACAAAGTACTACTAAAATCAATGGTAAAAGGACACTTTTATGATAGCGACCAAATTGCTGAAAAGATAATGAGTGGCGACCCATCTATCCTTTTGGTTGATTTAAGAGATTCTGCCCAATATGCCAAATACTCCTTACCCGGAGCCATGAATATCCCTTACGGAAAAATTCTGGATGATGATTATGTGGGATATTTTGATCAGGATCAATTTGATGTGGTTTTGTTTTCAAACGACCATCTTATTTCCGAGCAATCTTGGATTATTTTGACCAGCAAAAACTTTAAGAATATGCACGTACTTAAGGGCGGATTGAATGAGTTTTTTAATACCATCATCCGACCCAAGGAGCCCGTAGCGACTGCACCCGAAACCGCATTTGACCAATACAATACCCGCGTAGCCAGCGGATACTTTTTTGGAGTACCGATGCCGCGAGCCGTTTTGGGAGGAGAATCATCAGGGGGCGTCTCAGAAACAGGTGGACTCATCGCCAAAAAGAAGAGAAAAGCCATTGTTATTCGCAAAAAGAAAAAAAAGACAGTCGGCGGATGCTAACACTCTAAAAAAAAGTCATGAAAGAACTAAAAAGAACACAGCGCTTATTAATTGCAGGAATCGTCTTCTTTGCCTTGATCGTGGTTGGTTTGCTCTCCTTTAAAAAACCATTTTTAGAATATAAAATGAATGCCAAAGAAGCGCTTTCCTTGGTCGGCAATACCGAAAAAATGGTCTCTGTCAAAGACCTCAATATAGGTGGATTTCAACTAATCGACGTACGAAACCAATTTGAGTACGCCAAGGGTCATATTGATGACGCAACCAACATTTACGCGCCCGATTTATTTAAGCCGTTCAGTATCAAATACCTTAAACAGCTAAAAAAAGAAGGTAAAAAAATCGTCCTTTACGGCAAAGACATTCAAGAAGCTTCTGATCCTTGGATTATTTTGAGCCAATTAGACTTTAACAATCTGTATTATCTGAAAGAAGGTTATGACGGCTATCAACTATTCCAAGCCAATAAATCCTTGGCAAATTGGAGACAGCCGGAAGAACCTGCGCTGGATTTCGCCAAGTTCTTTGTCGATGCCCAAAAGGCCATGGAAGCTTCCTACGCCAAAGCAAGAGCCAAAAGAGATAAAGAGCTCGGAATTGCCCGAGTCAAACATGCGGAAGCCATTCAGAGTGCCGCCCAAGAAAACGCTGCCGAACGAGCAGCACCCGCAGCCGTAAAGGCTAAGGTAAAAGTAGTCAAAATAAGAAAGAAGAAGAAAAAGAGAATTGGGGGCTGTTAAGATTACTTCTAAGTTCAGTCAAAGGGAACCATTATGTCATTCCGGTTCCGACCTGCCTGCTATACACGGGATGATTTAGTTTGCAAAATTAGGCTGCAGGCAAATTTCGCAAAGAGATTTTCCAAATTTGTTGCAGAATAACCGGCAAACCAATTTGGCCCATGTATAAAGCAGAGAAGTCGGAACTTAGGTAGATTCTAATTCTCTTAATGTTCAGTCCATTTTACAGCATTCAGATCAATGCCGTCCTTATACATTTCCCAGATGGGGCTAAGGTCTCTCATGTGTTGAGTTCCCCTTCTTAACTCGGCAATGGTCATATCAATGTCTTCTTCGGTAGTAAATCGCCCCAAACTAAAACGAATAGAGGAATGTGCCAAATCGGAGCCAAGTCCATAAGCCAACAAAACATAAGAAGGCTCCAAAGACGCAGAAGTACAGGCCGACCCCGAAGAGACCGATAAGTGCTTATTAAAAGTCATCATCAATCCCTCCCCTTCCACATGCTTAAAAGAAATATTGGTGACGTGGGGCATTCTATTTTCTTTGTGACCATTCAAATAAGTCTCTTCAATCTTGAGCAATTCAGACTCTAAGCGATCTCTTAGCTTAGCCAATCTTTTGGCTTCGGTTTCCATTTCCGCAAGGGCAATCTCCGCCGCCTTACCAAAACCGACAATCCCGGGCACATTCAAAGTTCCCGAACGCATGCCTCGCTCATGTCCACCACCATGCATTTGAGCAGTTACTTTCACTCTTGGATTTCTACGACGCACGTATAAGGCACCGATGCCTTTAGGGCCATACATCTTGTGCGCACTCATCGCCAATAGGTGGATACCCATTTTTTTGACATCAATAGGTACTTTCCCGGCTGCTTGGGTAGCATCCGTAAAAAACAAGACACCGGCTTCTTCGCAAATCTTACCAATCGCCTCCATATCCTGAATGACTCCGGTTTCATTATTCGCCCACATCACTGAGACCAAAATGGTATTGGGTTTGATTGCCGCTTTTAATTCTTCCAAATCAAGCATGCCATCAGGTTTTACCGAAAGGTAAGTGACTTCAGCGCCTTTTTTCTCCAGTGCTTTGCAAGTATCTAGTACCGCTTTATGTTCCGTATTAACGGTAATGATGTGATTGCCCTTACGCGCATACATCTCAAAAACACCTTTGATGGCTAAATTGTCCGATTCGGTCGCTCCCGAAGTAAAAATAATCTCCTTGGGACTGGCTCCAATCAACTTGGCTACCTGTTCGCGGCCATAATCAACCCCTTCTTCTGCGGCCCAACCATAAGGATGATTTCGGCTGGCTGCATTACCAAAATGCTCCGTAAAATACGGCAACATCGCTTCGACAACCCTAGGATCTACCGGTGTTGTGGCATTATTATCTAAGTAAACGACTTTCTTTTGACTCATTCTCTTCATTTTTTGAGATACACAATACATGGGTGCATCAAAATCTACCCATAAAACCACCGGCAAAATAAAATGTTTAGAATTAATCTAAATAATAAATTTTCGGGGACTCCCCTTTCTTACCGTGATGTCTTTTAATCAATCTTTTTCCCTATCTTTGGGGCACTAAATGATGACTCATGCCGGATGCTACTTTTTACCGACCTTTTGAAAAGCCCACAAAGGAAGAATGGCTCCAAATCCTTGGAGAAAATGCCTCCAAAAAATTGGTGGTCTCTGATTCCATTCAGACTCCGGTCTTTATTTATCAAGCGCCGACCTATCCGCCCCTTGCGGGAAAAAAGGACAATGACTGGAATATTGTCGAGCAAATCAAAGTGTCGAACATACAAAAAGCCAATCACGCCGCTTTAAACGCCTTAAATGGCGGTGCAGAAGAACTGCTTTTTGTTTTGCGCAAGCCGATAGACCCGTCCAAACTGCTCTCCTCCATTGAATTGCCCATGATTCACTCCGCCTTTGAAATCAAAAATGCCGGCACAAAAAAATGGGTTACTTTCATGGAAGCGCTCGCACAAACAACCCAAAATTCCACTGCTATCCAAGGTTCTTTCCTATTAGAGCCCTTCTCCAAATCCAATCGGCTTAAACCCGGATTAAAAGCATACTTACAAAAAGGAACACAATTATTCCCCCGATTCAAACTCATCAGCTTGCGCCAAAATAGCCAACTCGATGTCGAAGCAGCTCTCGCTCGACTCATTCAGCAGACTGAGCAACTATCCAAATCCATCAAGGACGTACAACTTATCGCCACCAAAATCCGATTCAGGCTGCTTGCCGGTCAAAACATTCTAATAACCATCGCGAGTATCAGAGCATTTAAGCGACTATGGATTCATTGGCTCAAGCAGCACCAACTACCGCCGGCCCTGCCGGACATTTCGGTCGTGTTAGATAACAGCCATTGGCCGGCCGATCCCAACCAAAATAGAATCTTAGCGACGACCCAAGCCATGGCCTCTGTCATTGGCGGCTGCAACCATTTATTGATTCCGCCGGTCGCAAGCAAAATGGATGATTTTTCCGTAAGGATTAGCCGCAACATTCAACACATCATGAAAATGGAAAGCCACATGGATCGCGTAGTTGATCCGGCGGCAGGGAGCAAAGTGGTGGAAACATTGACCGATGCCATCGCCCAGGGAGCTTGGGATCTCTTACGCCTGTAACTCCTTTTTTTCTACCCCATCTATGGTAAATATCTCTTTTTTTTCTTTTTTATAGAAAAAATACGGTTTTTAGCTAAAGTTATTGAGAAGTTAGACGTTCTAAAGATGTGCTTGCGCCAAAAGGAACGATAATTGCTTTTTGCGCAAGCATGAGCTCCCAAAATTTGCTTTGCACCAATCAAAGGGTACCCTTCTACCCATTTGGCTGTTCGATGTATTTTTCCACACTCATTAAACTTTCCCCCGGTCAATGAGTCAAAAATCCAAAACCGATGGATAGACGCGATTTTTTAAACACATTCACCAACAGACAAAAAACAAAACAATACTTTCCCGAAAATCCGCCGAGTGATAAGGGATTGGCGCCGTACGCTGGTACATGGGGTTTTGAAGAAGCATCGCACCTGCTCCGCAGGACCATGTTTGGGCCCACCCTCAATCAATTAAATCAAGTAGCCGGCATGGACTTGGACACCGCCGTAGCTATGATTTTGGCCGACCAACCCTTGCCCGACCCTCCGGTCAACGCTGATTATCCGGATGACGAAAGTACACCGATTGGAGAATCTTGGGTAGGTCAACCACTCAATGCCCTCCATACCAACGAACACTTACAAAGTCGTCGCAAATCCATTTTTTCATGGACTCAGGAAGTACTCGCTACGGAAGGCATTAGCATCCGGGAAAAAATGACGCTCTTTTGGCATAACCATTTTGCCACAGAAAATGTAAATATTCCTGAAGCGGTGTATAGACACATCACTTTATTGCGGACGCATGCCACCGGCAATTTTAGGCAACTTACCAAAGACATTACGGTAGATGCGCACATGCTCAAATATCTAAATGGTGCCGAAAATGTAAAAGCCGAGCCTAACGAAAATTATGCTAGGGAATTACTGGAACTTTTCACCGTCGGCAAAGGCCCTTTAATCGGACCGGGCGACTATACCAACTATACCGAACAAGATGTCCAACAAGGGGCCAAAATATTGACCGGTTGGCGGGTAAAAGGAAGAAATTCTACGGACCCCAACCAACCGTTGGAAGTACTCTTTGACCCGGCCAAACACTCGCCGGGTAGCAAAACGCTGGATTATCATTTCAATCAGACAACTATCAACGAGAATGGAGCCGATGAATATAAAGACTTTATAGATGTCATTTTCCAGCAAAGTGCCGTCGCCCATTTTATTGTGACTAAGATTTATCGCTTCTTTGTATATTACGATATCACGCCGGTCGTCGAACAAAACATCATCCAACCTTTAGCCCAGCTTTTGATAGATAGTGACTATGAAATAAAACCGGTACTCGAAACCTTATTCAAAAGTGAACACTTCTTTGACGGGCCGACTAGAGGCTGTCTCATCAAACATCCGATTGATTTTATTGAATCCCTATTCAAACAACTCAACTGGCAGCAACCCACCGATTTGGCGGACAAATACATCCTCAATAAAAAGATAGCCAACTTCCAGATCAGCTTAGGCATGCAATATTTCAAGCCGCCTTCCGTAGCCGGCTGGAAAGCCTACTATCAAGCACCCACCTTTCACCGAATCTGGGTAAATCCCACCACCTACCAAAAACGAAATGCCGTTAAGGATATTTTTATCGGAAATGGCATCAAAATTGGAGCGAACAGATACAAGGTGGATTTAATAAGTATCGTTCAACTTACATCCAGCCCTTCTGACCCTGTCATGCTGATTGATGAATTGACAAAATTATTTCTTCCTTTGCCCGTTAATGATAGTCTAAAGCAATTCTTGAAAACGGTTTTGATTCCCGGTCTCCCCGATTTTGAATGGACGATGGAGTACGACAATTACCTTGCGAATCCTACCGATGATAATATCAAAATGAGCTTAGAAAGTAAAATCAGAAACTTACTCAAGGCTATTTTGGAGCTTCCTGAATTTCAGTTGAGCTAGACTTGTAACTAAATGAAGAGGAATGCCGTCCTAGTACCGTATCGTTTACCCAAAAAATAAAGCTTATGATTTTGACAAAGCCAAACAAGCCTAAAGTCTTAAAGACAATTAAAACCTTTAAGCAACAAAAAAAACAGGTTTCGCGCAGGGATTTTTTCCAAACTATTCTTCTTCCTAGAACTTATACCAAGGATTTAAACTATGAGTTTTTAGGACCCAGCGATAAGGGTATTGAGCCATACACTGGAGCTTGGACCGTTCAACAAGCAGCGCATTTACTGCGCCGGACTACTTTTGGCCCTACCTATCAACAAATGAAAGATGCGGTCACAGACGGACTGGATGCCACCATAAACCTTTTATTTTCTACACCGGTCGCACCGGGTGTGCCGATTAATTTCTACTATGCAGACGATCCCAATGTACCCGTCGGACAGACTTGGCTAGACAAGCCATTTATTGATGGGATTGAAATAGAGCAATACGAATACCGGTATCGCTCTATTCGTTCTTGGCAATGTGCCAAAATGATAGAAGAAGGAGTCAATATCAATGAAAAAATGACTTTATTTTGGCACAATCATTTTGTGACCAGCGACATAGATGAGCCCAACGCCTTGTATCGGTACATTAAACTCTTGCGAGAAAATGCAGTCGGAAATTTCAAGCAATTGACCAAAGACATATCGATAGATGCCGCCATGCTTTTCTATTTGAATGGTAACGAAAACATTGTCGATGAACCCAACGAAAATTATGCCCGCGAACTTTTAGAGCTTTTTACCATTGGTAAAGGGCCTTTGATCGGAGCGGGTGACTATACCAATTATACCGAACAAGATGTCGAAGCCCTCGCCAAAATATTCACCGGGTGGCAGGTCGAAAATGACTGGTCTTATACGCTTGGAGAAAGCCTGGAAGTCAATTTTTATAATGACATCCATGATACTTCCACCAAAACCTTATCTGCCCACTTCAACAATGCAACCATTGCCAATAATGGAGCAGATGAATACAAAGATGTTATTGATGTAATCTTTCAACAAGATGAAGTCGCTCGTTTTCTTGTGCGTAAGCTTTATCGCTGGTTTGTGTATTATGACATCAATGAGACCGTCGAGTTAAAGGTTATTGAGCCGCTTGCGCAAATATTACGCAACAACAATTACGAGGTTCAGCCGGTACTAGAAACTTTGCTGAAAAGCGAACACTTTTTTGATATGCTCAGCATGGGTTGTGTGATCAAAAATCCCATTGACTTTTCGCTTACGGCTATCAAACAATTGGGCGCCATTATTCCGACAGGATTAGAGGAGCGAAATCGGTGGTTAGAGACTGTTTTTTATTTTAGCGCAGAGTTTGGGATGGAATATTTCTTGCCGCCATCAGTGGCCGGCTGGAAGGCCTATTATCAATCTCCCGGTTACTACCGACTTTGGATGAATCCGGTCACTTTTGAATTTCGCAAGCAAGTCACCGGTGGTCTGATTTATGGATATGAATATGACGGCCTGAACTATGAAATTAATCCCATTGATTTTCTGCAAAGTATTGATAATCCGGCCAATCCGAATGAAGTGATTACCGAATTTACAAGGATATTATTACCGATACCCCTTTCGGCAAATCAAAAAACTTTTTTGAAAGGAGTCTTAATACCCGGTCTGCCTGATTTTGAATGGACCACAGAATACAACAATTATTTGAGCAATCCAAATGACGAAAACATCAAGCTGAGCCTTGAAGCAAAACTCAAAAACTTACTATACATGATTAGTGTCCTTCCGGAATATCATTTAAGCTAACCCAAAAAAATTGACCAATGAAACGTAGAGACTTTCTAAAAAAGGCCGGATTAACCGTTGCTACTGCCCCCATTGCCTTAAATAACATCAAACTTCAAACTCTGAGTAACTCCTTACTCCTGAGTAAAGATGGTCCCAATAATGATCGCATTTTGGTGGTTATTTATTTAAATGGCGGCAATGACGGACTCAATACTTTGACTCCGATAGACCAATATGACAACTTAGCCAATGTACGCGGCAATATTCTTGTCCCCCAAAACAAACTCCTGACCGCTAATTCAACCAACAGCTTTCATCCTTCTGCCCTTGGGCTCAAAGAGTTATTTGACGATGGTATGCTGGGAGTTGTTCAATCTGTCGGCTATCCCAACCAAAACAGATCGCATTTTCGGTCAACAGACATTTACACTTCTGCGTCAGACCCCGAAGTATATGTCGATTCCGGATGGCTGGGTCGTTGGATGGATTTGACTTACCCCAATTTCCCAACCGGATATCCCAATTCGGAAACGCCTGACCCGATTTCGGTCACGATGATCTCTCAAGTGGCTCAAGTATGCCAAGGAAGTGGAGTAAATTACAGCTACCCGGTCGAAGACCCGTTTAATAACAGCACCCTACCCATCGGCGCTCAATCTCCCGTACCTGATAGTCCGTATGGCGATGAACTTACTTTCTTGCGACAAACCATCAATCAAAGTAATCAATATTCAACCATCGTCAAAGGTCTTGCCAGCCAAGGCTCATTGACGCAAACTTATCCTGATACGGATTTGGGCAACCAACTACGCAACATTGCTCTGTTGATTAGTGGTGGTTCAACGACCAAAGTCTATTTTGCCACTATGGGCGGCTTTGACAATCACTCCGAGCAAGTATTGGCTTCCGACACCACTGCCGGCGACCATGCCGAGCTTCTCAAAGAGCTTTCTGATGCCATCAATGCCTTTCAAAAAGATATGAAAGCGCAAGGTCTTTCCAAAAAAGTAATGGGCATGACCTATACCGAGTTTGGGCGCCGGATTCGTTCCAATGGAAGTTATGGCACCGATCATGGTACCGCTTCGCCTACGTTTTTATTTGGAGAATGTGTAGTCCCCGGTATTTTGGGTGCAAACCCGACCATTTCTACCAATGTGGGGCAGAATGAAGGCGTACCCATGCAATATGATTTCAGGTCTGTTTATGCGACCATTCTAAAGGATT
>JANTGI010000059.1 GCA_024762995.1 Saprospiraceae bacterium
ACCTTTCACCTTTCACCTTTTACCTTTCACCTTTCACCTTTTACCTTTTACCTTTTACCTTTCACCTTTTACCTTTTACCTTTTACCTTTCACCTTTTACCTTTCACCTTTCACCTTTCACCTTTTACCTTTTACCTTTTACCTTTTACCTTTTACCTTTCACCTTTTACCTTTTACCCCGTTCCTAACTTATGTGGTAATATTGACGACAGTCGTCGGTGCCTTATTGACCACGCGATCTTCTACGGCATGCGTCAATTGACTGGCAAGCGCATCAAAAGGAGCTCGCATCGAATCATTCATAGCAGCAGGTTTCCCCTCGTCACCACCTTCACGAATACCCATGACGATAGGTATCTGTCCCAACAATTTCGTCTCTCCCATTTGAGCCAATCGCTCTCCGCCACCTTGTCCGAAGATATAATACTTATTGTTCGGTAATTCTTCGGGCGTAAACCAAGACATATTTTCGATAACCCCTAGAATAGGCACATTTACACTATCCAAGCGGAACATATTCATCCCTTTCAGGGCATCAGCGACAGCGACATCTTGCGGAGTGGTTACCATAACTACACCGGTCACCGGTGCCGTTTGCACTAAAGTCAATTGGACATCCCCCGTACCCGGTGGCAAATCAACAATCAAATAATCCAATTCCGGCCACATACACTCGTTAAAAAACTGGGCAACAATGGTGGACAATTTGGGGCCACGAAGGACCACTGCTTGTTCCGGTTCAATGATAAAACCAAGAGACATCACGGGAATCCCATAACCTTCTAAAGGCACCATCATCGGCTTTCCATGCACATCTTGAATCATTGGTTTCTTCCCTTTCAGCCCTAACATAATCGGGATGGACGGCCCATAGACATCTGCATCTAAGATGCCGACCTTGTAGCCTTGATTCTTCAGTGCGATGGCTAAGTTGACAGAAACGGTTGATTTACCGACTCCTCCTTTACCACTGGCGACAGCGATAATATTCTTCAAATGCGGATACTTCGTATTCGTATCAGAATCGGCAACCACCAAATGAAGATTGACCACTGCCTCGGGATAGACTTCCTGAATGGCACCGATAGCTGCAAAATTAAGTTCATTTTTCTTATCCATATTCAAATCTCCTATCTGAAGGACAAGATGAACATTTGGGCTTTCGACCGTCAAAGACTTAATCAAATTCTGTTCGACGATACCCCTTCCGGAAAGCGGGTCTCTTACACGGCTCAACGCCTGAAGTATGCGATTTTTATCCATTTTTTTTGGCTTATGAAATTTTTTAGTAGCCTATTTCACTACTCGTTAATAAAGCTGCCCAACTTAATTGACAACCCAACTCCTAAACGTAACAGTATTTTTTTCTCCTTGTTTAGAATTTGTCAAGATTAGAAAAAGGTAAGCGAATGACTTTCATCACTCCGGGACTTAGGTGCGGTAAAAAAAGGCTTTTATGACAAAAATCTGCCCGACCAAAACCGTTAGAAAAAAGAAAGGAAATCCCCACATCCGGCAACAGCAAAAAAATACCTACATTTGCCCCAAATGCAGGTTCACAAAAATATTCAGCAATTACCCGCCTTCCGGAATGCCGCTATCACAGTAGGGTCATTTGATGGTGTGCATGTGGGGCATCGTACCATTTTGCGCAAGCTGATGGAAGTAGCCAAGCAAAATAACGGCGAGTCCGTTGTCATCACATTCTATCCGCATCCGCGTCATTTTTTGGGCGACACTCCCCTTCCTATATTGAATACCCTTTCGGAAAAAGTGAATAATCTTGAAAAAATGGGGATTGACCACCTTGTTGTTGTCCCTTTTGATGAAGCTTTCGCCAAACAATCCGCAACAGATTATATAGAACAATTTCTGTTAAAAAAATTCCACCCCAAATCTATTATCCTCGGTTATGACCATCGCTTTGGGGCAGGCCGCAAGGGAGATATTCAGCTTTTGCGCAAGCTGACAAAAGGAAAAGATATCCAAATTATCGAAATTCCCGCCAATGAAATCAATAAGGTCAAAGTCTCTTCCACCAAAATTAGAAATGCACTCCTTGAAGGTGACGTAAAAACGGCTCAAACCTATCTAAAACAACCCTATTCCATATCCGGCACCGTCATTCATGGAGACCAAGTGGGCACCCAACTTGGATTTCCGACAGCCAATATAAAAATTGACGACCCCGACAAACTCATTCCTGCCGACGGGGTCTATGCCGTTTTAGTCCGCATCAACGGAAAAATACACCAAGGAATGTTGCATATTGGCAACCGTCCGACACTAAATGGCGTTGAACAACGTATAGAAGTACATATCTTTGATTTTGAACAAAAAATATATCAACAATCTATTGAAATTCAATTCATTGATTTTATTAGACATAATCATAAATTTGAACATTTAGACGACCTAAAAAATCAATTGAAAAAAGATAAACAAATAGCCAAAAAGATTCTTCAATCTTCTAACCAAGCATCCACCGCAGTGGTCATTTTAAACTATAATGGCACACAGCATCTCCAAACTTATATGCCGTCCGTACTGGCCAATACACCGAACGACATTGAACTAATCGTCGCAGACAATGGCTCCACGGATCAGTCGATAGCTTATCTCAAAGAATTAAAAGTACAGCATCCCCGAATCAAAATTATCGAACTGCCCAAAAACTATGGTTTCGCCGGTGGGTACAATGAAGCATTGAAGCAAGTGGATGCGGATATTTATATTTTGCTCAACTCTGACGTGCGTGTTACGCCCAATTGGACGGCCCCCCTGCTCAAAGCCATGCAAGACCCGGATTTAAGTGTCTGCCAGCCTAAAATTTTGTCGGATATCAATCCCACACAATTTGAGTATGCCGGCGCTTCCGGCGGATATATTGATTTTTTGGGTTATCCTTTTTGTCGTGGGCGGGTATTTGGTGTCAACGAAGAAGATCATGGTCAATATGATGACGAGCGAGAAATTTTTTGGGCAACCGGAGCCGCTATGGTCATTCGTTCTAAGCTATTTTGGGACTTCAAGGGCTTTGATGCCACCTTTTTTGCGCATAATGAAGAAATCGACATGTGCTGGCAAATCAAAAGGGCCGGTTACAAAATAAAATCGATTCCGTCTTCTGTCGTTTATCATTTGGGCGGTGGCACTCTTTCTTACAATACCCCCAACAAAGTCTATCTCAACTTTCGCAACAACCTAAAAATGCTCGTCAAAAATGATACGAAACGCCATTTAATATGGAAACTTCCGGCTCGGTTAATTTTAGATGGAGCGGCGGCGGCTTTATTCCTATTTCAAAGACAATACCGGCTGATTTGGTCGATTCTCCGTGCGCATTTTGCTTTCTACGCTTGTATGCCGCAACTTATCCGCAAAAGACGAGAAATAAAAAAAATATTGGATTCCTTACCCAATAAGCCCATTACCAAGCCTCAAGGTATCTATCCCAAAAGCATCGTCTGGAAGTTTTATGCACAAGGGAAGGATAAATTTTCAGAATTAGATGATTTGTCCTAGTGGTGTGGATTGTTGCGGCTCCTTACTTTCTGCTACCAACCTGTATTCCAAGGCAAAATGAAAAAGCATCGACAATATTCCCGCATTTTATGTAAATTTGCAGCGAAAAGGTAAACCCGTGATTTACCTGTTTATTACACATCCATAAAATGCCATATATTTGGCCACTAACAGACAAACAAAATGAAACTCATCATTCCAATGGCCGGACGCGGCTCCAGACTTAGACCACATACATTGATCACCCCCAAACCGCTGGTTCCGATTGCCGGAAAACCCATTGTTCAAAAACTCATCGAAGATTTTGCCCATGATTATGATGGTCAAATTGAAGAAATAGCCTTTGTCATCGGTGATTTTGGTCAGGCCGTGGAAGAATCCCTGCTGGAAGTTGCGAAAGGGGTCGGTGCCGTTGGGAAAATCTATCATCAAAACCAGCCTTTGGGCACGGCTCATGCGATATATTGTGCTGAGCCATCGCTTCATGGGCCAGTCATGATTGCCTTTGCAGACATGCTGTTTAGGGCTGATTTCTCTTTCGATAAAAATGCGGAAGGGATTATTTGGGCGCAAAAAGTACCCGATCCTTCAGCTTATGGAGTCCTAAAACTAGACCAAGAAGGTTTTATCACAGATTTTGTTGAAAAACCCACGGAGTTTGTGTCCGACTTGGCCATTGCCGGCATTTATTATGTCAAGGATGGCGATGCCTTACGGAAAGAAATCAAATACCTCCTTGACAATGACATCAAGGAAAAAGGAGAATATCAATTGACGAATGCCCTAGAAAATCTAAAATCAAAAGGAACCAAATTTATCCCCGGAGAAGTCAAAGAATGGCTAGATTGTGGCAACAAGCCGGCCTTCATTGCCGCCAATAAAAGGGCTTTAGAATGGATGGAAAAAGACTTGAAAATACCTGCGGACACCAAATTAGAGAATAGTGTAATCATCCAACCTTGCCATATTGGCCAACAGGTGAAGCTAAAAAATACGGTTATCGGACCTTATGTCACATTGGGAGACAATGTAAGTGTCTATAATTCCGTTATTAAAAACAGCGTCATTGGCGATAAAACAACCGTAAGAGAAGCATTGCTCAAAGACTCCATGATAAGTACCAATGCCTCCTACAACGGTGACTTTAAGAATGTCAGCCTTGGCGATTACACCAAATATGAAGAATAAACACTTGACATACTATCGGATTTTTCTATGGACTGCCCTCATGATGGTGGGTATCTCGGCTTTCGCCCAAAAATCTAATCGCCGTTATGCGGAGAAAGATATTTTGGCGCAAGCCCAATTTTTAGAAGCAGATGCCTTATTCCTTAGGGGAAAATACCCCGAAGCCGTCCAAAAGCTTAAGGAATTTGTGAAGGAGCATCCCGAAATTGCCATGGCACATTTCATCTTGGGCCGATGCCACGAAGCACTCAAAGAAACCGATAAAAGTATTGATGAACTCCAAAAAGCCATTGACTTGGACGGTCATAATCGGTGGTTTCTAATCAAACAAGCCGAAATCTATGAAAAAAACGGTCAGGCAGATAAGGCGGCTAAAGTCATGGTCAATCTGACAAAGGTGGAGCCCCAATCTCCCTTTGCCTACAAAAAGGCCGCGTTTTACTTTCTGCTTGCGCAAATGCCTAATAAAGCCATTGACATTTTGAACAAAGGCGAAAAAAGAGTAGGTTTTGATCCTGAATTTTGCCAGCGAAAACATGTCATTCTTTTGGCGCAAGGCAAGACCCAAGAAGCCATCAAAGAATTGCAAAAAATCATCAAGTTTTATCCTAAAGAGTCCTCTGTCCGCATCCAACTGGCAGAAATTTACAACTCCATCAATCAACCACTTCTCGCCGAAAAACAATATCGCAAAATTTTAGAATACGATTCTTTTAATCCGGCCGCACTGATTGGCCTCCAAAAAAGAACCGTCTCCTCCGGTGATAATGACTTTGATGGATTAATGAAAATGGTCGGTGACCCTAATATTTCCATCGATCTGAAGATTGCCGAAATCGTCCCCTCAATCACCAAAGCTTCTCCCCAATCGCCCGCCAATCAAAAGCAACAATGGATGGCCATGATGGACAAATTGATGCTCACCCACCCCTCTAGTGCGAAGGCGACCAGTGTTTCCGGTGATATGTTCAATGCCATTGGGGAATATGACAAAGCTTTAGCTGCTTATGAAAAATCTTTAGAAAAAGAAAAATCAGTCTTCTCTGTCTGGCAACAGACCTTAGACTTACAATTTTTCAAAAAACAATACGACAAAGTCATCAAAACAGCGGAATCTGCCCTCAATTTCTTCCCCAATAAATCCAGAATTTTACTCTATTCGGCGGAAGCCAAATTTAGAACCGGCAATACCAAAGGAGCCATAGCAGACTATCAACAAGCCGGTTTTATGTCCGGTAGAAATCACCATCAAAAACGATTTATTTATGGTCGCCTTGCCGAAATATACTTATCGGTTAAGGATTACAAAAATGCGGGTAAATTCATTGACAAAGCGCTACAGATGGATGACAAGAGCGACCCCTACATCAAACATGTTGAAGAAGAAGTCCAACAGAAAAAAGCCATCCCTTACCAAAGGAGTTGGATACAGCGCTATCCTTTTGGTCTGTTTTTGATTTAGATTTTTAGTCACTATGTGATTGGTTACCCAAAAAAATATCCGGTGAATAGAATTTTTCATTTTCTCCTTTTAATGGTTGTCCTTGGCCTTTTTGCCTGTAAAGGCCCCAAAAAGGTGACCCAACTCAACCAATTAAAACCGTTGAAAACAAGCAAACTGCTTGACAAACTGGAAGATGCCGCCATCCATCCGGAGTGGCTGTATGCTAAAGGACAAATGAATTATTCAGACAATCAATTGAGCATAGGACTTTCTTTTTCTTCCGTTCTCCGCAAGGACAGTATTTTTGTGATGGCTGTCAAAAAACTAGGCATGGTCGTAGGAAAAATCAAAATCACGCCGGATTCTGTCATTATTCTCAATCCTTTTGAAAAAACATGGACGGGCGGTTCTTTAAGTGACTTGGCCAACAAATATGGCATTCCCGCCAAATTCTCTCTCATCCAAGATATGATTTTGGGCAACCCCATGATCATCACCCGCCAGCACGGGGCCAGCCAAATTGATAACAAACAATACAAATATACCGCCTACGACCAAAATTGGCTCAATGCCTTTTGGATTGACCCCATTAACGGTCGGCTCAACAAACAATTTCTTAAAGACCACATCCATCACCAACGCATCATTCAAGAACTAAATGCCCATAAAAAGACTGAAAATGGCACTTTTTTCCCTTTTTTGCGTACCTTGGAACTACATACTCAACAATCCGGACAAATTGACATCAAAATCACCACAAAAAAATTGGTTTGGAACCAGCCCAGGGATATTCATTTCTCCATCCCGGAGCACTACCGGCGCTTGGATTAAAGCGACAGCCTTCTTTCTTGCCTTCTTCCTTTTAACCTTTGCGCAAGCGCAAAACAAAGTCCAATCCCTCAAAGAACGACGAGCCGCTTTGCGCCAAGAAATACGCGCCACTTCGGGCATGTTGCAAAAGACGAAATCAGAAAAAAAACAAGCCGTCAGCCGCTTACTTGCCCTCAATATCCAGATTAAATCTAGACGAGAACTCATTGACGCCATCAGCCTTGAAGTCGATTCACTCAACCATAAAATTGTCCAAAACCAAGAAATTGTTGACATTCTTTCCAAAGACCTAGCCAGTCTGCAAACAGAATATGCGAAGATCTTGCAAAACACCTTACGCTACAAGTACAATAAATCTCCCTTATTATTTCTATTCTCTGCCGATAGCTTCAACCAGGCTTTCAAACGGTGGCTATACCTGCGACAATACAACCGATACCGAAGCCAACAACTAGAACTTATCGCATCGACTTCCAGGATGCTCCAAGAAAAAGTGGATAAATTATCAGAAGAGCGCGACCACATGCAGATACTTTTAGCTTCCGTAAAAACACAAAATAAGCTTTTGGAGCAAGAAAAAGCCATCAAAAACACCTTAGTTTCTACGCTTAAAAAAGATGCTAAATCCCTCCGAAAAAAACTTGCCGAAAGAGAAAAAGAACAAAGCATTCTCAATCAACAAATCTCTTCCATGATTGCCGTTGCCGAAAGGAAAAAAGCAGCTACAGAAAAGGCTTTAAAAGAACGAAATAAAAAATCTGTAAAAACTACTTCTTCTCCCGGGCACTCCACCCCTTCTCCCCAATTCAACAATTTTGGCCGGGCAAGGGGCAAGCTGTCTTGGCCGGCAGACGGCTACATCACCGGTTTTTTTGGACGTCATCCGCATCCGATGGCCCCCAAAGTCCTTATTGCCAATAATGGTGTGGATATACGTATCCACGGTGACCCAACGGTAAGTACTGTCTTCAGCGGCGAAGTATTGGCCGTGGAAGGAATCACAGGACGCGGACTGACTATCCTGGTGAAACATGGAGAATATTACACCGTCTATGCCAATTTGAAAGAAGTATTTGTGCAAGCCGGTGACAAAGTCGGGACACTCCAAACCATCGGCACCGCAGATATGGATGCTTCACAAACCTACCCCAAACTACATTTTGAATTGTGGAAAGGCAAAAAAGCCTTAAATCCGGTGCGCTGGCTTAAAAAGTAATGGGTCGGTCTAAAATTTATTAGTGCTGGACAAAAGTTGGTTACTTGGAAGAAAACAAAGTGTTTTTTGACTTTTTCGATTTTAATTCCCAAGTTGTAACTAATTAACAATCAATGATTTAAGTATGCAATATGTATTTTGTGGACCTAGTTGGGTTTACACAGCTATGCCATTGCAGCGTTATGCCATTGTCCCGTTATACCGTTGCGCCGTAACACCGTTGTTCCGTTTTACCGTTACTCCGTTATGCCGTTTTAGTATTCATTTATTCCGTGTCAGTCATTTCCCAAGCACTTAGCCAATAAACAAAAGACCCCATCATCCCCTCAAAAACAACCACCAAAAATAGGTAAAACAAAGGCTTTCCCTTACCTTTGGGCTTCCAACCAAATACAAATAATCATGAAAAAAATAGCCATCATCGGGGCCGGTACAATGGGCAACGGCATCGCTCATGTTTTTGCGCAAGCAGGATACCAAGTTAATTTAGTGGATATTTCTGAAAAGGCATTAGAAAACGCCGTCGCAACCATCCAAAAAAATCTGGATAGACTTATAAAAAAAGAACGACTAACTGAGTCTCAAAAGCAAAGTACCCTAGCCAATCTGACCACATTGACAGATATGAAACTTGGTCTAAGCGGAGTGGACTTAGCCATTGAAGCAGCCACGGAAAATACAGAAATCAAGCTGAATATTTTCAAACAGATGGACGCTTTGGCTCCCAAGAAAGCCATTTTAGCCACCAATACATCTTCCATATCCATTACCAAAATTGCTGCGGCCACCAAGAGACCCGAAAAAGTGATCGGGATGCACTTTATGAATCCGGTGCCTATCATGAAATTAGTAGAAATTATCCGCGGATATTCCACGTCGAATCCGACAACCAAAAAAATCATGGATTTATCCAAAGTCTTGGGTAAAGTTCCTGTAGAAGTCAACGACTACCCCGGATTTGTCGCCAATCGTATCCTTATGCCCATGATTAATGAAGCCATCATTACATTGAATGAAGGCGTCGCCGGAGTAGAAGAAATTGATACCGTCATGAAACTAGGTATGGCACATCCAATGGGGCCCCTACTCTTAGCAGATTTTATCGGATTGGATGTCTGTTTGGCCATTATGAACGTACTTTACAAAGGCTTGGGCAACCCTAAATATGCGCCTGCCCCATTATTGATTAATATGGTCACGGCCGGTAAGCTTGGAAGAAAATCCGGCGAAGGTTTTTATAAATATACACCCGGCTCCAAGGAAGTTAAGGTGTCTCCATTTTTTAAGTAAGTGAAGTTTCGGCACTTCGGTGTGACGGTGTAACGGTGTAACGGTGTAACGGTTTAACGGTATCGCTCATTTTTAACTTTGTGGAATTGGTGAATCCTTCCTGCAGCAGGCAGGGGTCAAAGGGTTGCGATTTTGGCTTTTGGCTGTTTATTTAACATTAGGAATCTGTTAGATTGGTGGAGAAAGAGTTAGGATTTAAGATTTAAGATTTACGAATTAAGATTTTTGAAGTGCTACCGCAGCGACATGCGAAACAAAGATTTCAACCTTCGGCCTGTCTAACGAAGCATAGGCTGCAGCGGTGGGCAGACGGATACTTTAATAGCAGTGTAACAATACAACAGTCTCGCTCATTCTTGACTTTACAGAGAAGGTGAAAGGATGAAAGGGTCAATTATTGCGAAAGCTATACCCTTTGAGTGCGTGACAAATAGATGGGAACGCAATATGATTGACTCATTAGCCGTATTGAACCTGCCCGTTGCAGGCGGGCGACGAAGGCAATTGAACCTGCCTGCAGCAGGCGGGCCTGCCTGCAGCAGGCGGGCCTGCCCGCAGCAGGCGGGCGTCCGTAGGACATTTGAACCTGCCCGTTGCAGGCGGCTACCAAAGACAATTGACCACAATAAAATTCCCACATTCTGTCACGAACTCATACCCTTTTCAATACTTTCACCTTTTCAGAAAACAATTGAATATGTAGGTCGTGTTGAGTTTCTTTGGGCTCTCCGTCCAGATGATACTTGGTGTTGGACCACTTTATTTGAGACGCATCATCTAGGGAAAGAAATTGTAGATACTTAGAAGATTGCAATTTACCGGAAAACATTTTGATGATAAATTCCGCATACTTCCATATTGGAAAAGGCTTTACCAGTACCAAATCATACCTTCCGTCATCGGGTCTTGCTTGGGGAGCGATAATCGCATTATTACCAAACTGGCGCGTATTGGCAATCGCTATCATTCGGTATTTTCCTTGATAAACATCTTCTTTGGTCTTTATTTCTGCTTCAAAATCCCGAAATTGTATCATTGCGCGAGCGGTTGCCCAAACATAATTGACAAAACCCCTTCCCTTACTCTTTTGAAAATGATGGGCCACATAACTATCCATTCCCAAACCCGATACATTTATCGCCAAATCTCCATTAATCTCCAACACATCTAAATCCATCGTCTCTCCTTTCCGAAAGGACCGCATCAAAGCATCTAAATCCCTATCAAAGCCTAATTCTCGAGCAAATCCATTGCCGGAGCCATTAGGTAGCACTGCTAAGACCAGGTTCTTATTTTCCACCAAATAACGAAGTGATGCATTGATTGTGCCGTCACCACCAACGATGACAATCCCTTTATACTTTTTGTCTAAATTTTGAAATACTTTGCGCACACCTTGTTGATCTTGGGTGATGACATACGCTAAATGCGCATCATATCGCTCAAGCCTTTCCACAATCTGATGTGGGGCCTGCTTGCCCGAATTAGGGTTAATGACGAATAAAACTTCGTGCGCAAGAATCCGAGACATTCTTGGGGTCACAATAGGCAAAGCATCTACATTCATACGCACGTTTTAAATAATGGTCACTCCACACCTGAAATGGCACCGTTTTATCGCAAAAACAACCAAATAGTGTAATTACAGCCCCGGGATACTTCGCAAAATAAATATAAAACTTATTTTGAATACGACCCAAAGTTGCTCATTGGAGTCAACCGAGAACAGCAAAAGTAAGAAAAAAAAAGTAAAATCAAGAAAAATTGACTAAAAAACCATGCTAGAGCTTCAATACCATACCAAGACTCGGCAAAACCGGCAATTGGTTGACCCTTTTGTATTGTACCCGATCAAAATAGAAAATATTCTGACGATTATAGACATTCGTCACGCCGGCTGTAATATCCAAAGAAGCATGTTTCATAAATTTAATCGTCTTCTTAATCGACAAATCTAAGCGGTGATAGGTCGGTAAGCGCCCATCATTACGTTGCGAAGAATAAATGATGCCCAAGTCTCCATTTGTTTTCAAATAATCAAAATCGATTCCCTGCTTGTTAATATCAATCAACTGATAAAAGCCTTGAGTCCGGGTAAAAGGAAAGCCGGTTCCAAAATTCCATCTCATAGAAGCTTCCCAGGACTTATCATGTCCAAAAGAATAGGTCGCCAAAAAATTAACATTGTGTCGCCTGTCAAAATTAGTGGCATAAGTTTGTAGGCCATCATTACGAGTCACTTTTCCTAGTGAGTAGGTACTCCAAATATACCAACTGGGAGATTGATACTTTAAAGAAAAATCCAAGCCCTTTGCCAGACCGGTCTCGGTCACAAATTCAGGCTCTTGGACCGTCTGCTTATTCCTATTCAAATTGATGAGTTGGGTAAAATCCTTCAAATAAGGCTCCACATTCAATTCAATATTGTCGCCAAGATCAATTTCTAGTCCGCCTATGGCATGCCAAGCTTTTTGAAGATGATGATCTGCTTTTTCCGTAGAGTTGGGCTTGTAGATTATTTGCTCCGGCCCGGACAAGAACCCCACAAACAAGTTCACAATATCCCGATCATTTACTGTGCTGGTCAAATTTTGAGAATATATCCCGCCCGCCAGTTTTAGTCTCAAATAATCGGTCAAATTATACTTGAGACCAAGACGTCCTTCCGGAGAAAAAGTATTCAAGGATGCGTAAAAGTTTATGCGAACACCGGGCTCGACGATTAGATTTCCAAATTGATGTTTATATTTCACGAAAGAATTAATCTCCGTCGTATTCTCTTGTTGATCAATGGTAATACCAAAGCGGTTCAAGAAATTAAAGGTCGTCTTAAAGCCATTGACACCCAGACCGTAATTTACTTCACTCTTTTTGCCAAATGAAGTAAACTTCAAATCAAAGTTGAATCCACTTATCCCACTGGAACGGGGAGCGGAATCATTGACATTACTGGTCACGGATTGGTAATCAGAGAAACCTATTCTCCCCGTAATGATTGTCGGAGAGCCTTTGGGCAGAAGATTAAAATTCATTCCCCCACCGAGCGTATTCCATTCATAATTCGCCAAATCATTAAACGCGACCTTATCCTGAAAGTTAAATCCAAAAAAATCAAACTTACTTCCGGAGCCGGATACCAAAGAGACCTTTCCAAATATATCATCAAATTTGAAAGGAATCTCACCACCGGGCACATGGGTATAAATCTGTTTGGAAGTTTGGTCAATAATCGAATGCTTTGCGGTCAGCATGTAGGAAATACTGCCCCCATTACCATCAGTTTTCAATTTTGAAATAGGTCCTTCAAGCAGCAATTTGCCTACAAAGGGATTGATCGCCGCAGTCAGTCCGTGTCTTTTTTTGTTCCCTTCCCGAGTTTTAATATCAACAATCGCCGAAATACGCCCTCCATATTCTGCATTAAACCCACCGGTAAGCACATCCACCGATTGTATGGTTTCCGTCTCAAAAACAGAAAAGAACCCAATCGAGTGGAAAGGATTATAGATGGGCACCCCATCCAGCAAAATCATATTTTGGATAGGCGAGCCACCCCGAATATATAACTGTCCGCCCTGGTCACCCGAAAAAATAACCCCCGGCAGCACCGGCAAATATTGGGCAATATCCGCTTCCCCTCCCGTAGAAGGGAGCGCTTTAAGTTGCTTTTGCGAAAGCTTAATGGTCGAAACCATTACTTTTTTCTTATTTAACTGCTTTTTTCCGGATACGACCACCCCTTTTATCTGAATACTCGACGGTTTGGCATAAAGCGTTTTAGTGATTACCTGTCCCGACTTGATGGTAATAGACACCCCCAAAGAGTCATATCCCAAAAAAGAAAACGACAATACATGATCACCCGCAGGCACATCCGGAATATTAAAAAATCCATCTTCATCTGTCATGCCTCCTTGACTCCCATCATCCAAAAAAATACTCGCATAAGCAATTGGAACCCCTGATTCTTCATCAAACACCTTCCCCCTTATCGTTCCATTTTGGGCTTGCGCCAAAAACAACCCGATAAAAATAAATAGGCCCGTCAAGAATATGGTCTTAATACTTTTAGTCAACATAGTTCATTTTTTCACCGGCAAATATAGCTCCTTAAAAACTGCATTTCCCCACTTTTAGTGTTAAAATTTATACAAATACACACTTTTAAGCAGATTTCATCTTATTATTGCGTCGGCAAATGAGTTTCTATTTGTCCTCTGCTTTTTTTTCAAAAACTAAAACTATCGGCTAATGTCAAATTACCAGCTCCTACTTTTTGACTTAGATGGCACAATTGTCAATTCCATGTATGACATTGGTGATGCGATGAACCATACTTTTAGGACTTTTGGAAAAAATGAGATTCCTTATTCGGACATTCCGGCCATGGTGGGTGGCGGCATCCGCAAATTGCTTGTAGATGCTTTCGGCGAGCAGGCAGATATTGATGAGATTCACCATATTTTTTATCAATACTATTCCGAACACTACGTGGACAAGACTAGAGCTTATCTAGGAGTTACCAGCGCTTTAGAGCAGTTGGAAGGTATAAAGAAGGGTATTTACAGCAACAAACCCCACCGATATACTCAAGGCATTATAGAGAAGCTTGCGCTCAAAAAATATTTTATCTATGTCCAAGGCGCTCGGCCAGAATTGTACCCGACTAAACCCAATCCGGCAGGAATACTCTACGCATTGGATGAATTGGGCATTGCCCCTAAACACACACTTTTTATCGGAGATTCGACCCATGATATCCAAGCGGGAAAAGCGGCGGGCACGGGTACGTGTGCAGTAACTTACGGATACCGCAGTCCCCAAGTCCTATCGGCAGAAAAACCGGACTTTATGATTGACGACTTGAGTGAGTTGGTCAAAATTGTCCAATGAATCGCCTAGCCATATAGTTTCACACTTTAACTTCCTAATAGAAGTTGCAGAGCCCAGCAAACTGAACAAAAAAAAAGCCCGTGACTTTTCACGAGCTGAAAACGAATTTTACAATTCTTAACCAAAACTTACACATTAAAGATTATGGCAAGTTTTGTGCCAAAGGGTGTTATAACAATTTATTTTTGACACTTATCGAGTGCAACTAATTAAAAACCAATGATATTTGTTTACAACAAATATTATGGTCTAATAAGGTCAAGTCCCCATCACTTTTCCTTTAGCACATTTTCGATATTTCTAAGTTTTTCTTTACAAAAATGGGTCAACTCCTTTACTCGTTTCATTTTTTGCTCCAATTCGTCCAAACCGACCGCTCCCTGCTCCAATTCATCATAGATGGTCTGCAATTCTTCCATAGCGGACTCAAAAGTTAGCTTCTTTCTAGCCATTATTTTATGATTTTATTTATTTTTGATTGAAATACCCCATTTTCGACATGGGTTTCCACGATATCACCTACTTGCAGCGCTTGTGTTTGCTTGACCGGCCTTTTATCCAGATAGGTAATACTATAACCTTTTTTCAAGATGTTTTCCGGAAGGGTGGTCTGAATGAGCGCCAACAAATGCTCCAACCTATTGTCATTATCCTTTATGGCTTGCGCAAAAAGATTTTTCAGCATCAGCGCCATCTGCTCCAAGTGAACGGCAGATTTTTGCGTAAGCGTACCGGCTAACACAGGAATAAATTTGCGTAAATTCTCCAAGGCTACATTTTTGTCCGCAAGGATATTTTGCGCAAGCCGAATCGTCTCTTCTTCTAAAATTAAAATCTGTTGTTCGGTCTCCATATTATGTCGAATCAGATAGCCGCCCACTGCGGTAGGTGTTTTGAAGGACTTTGCGGAGACCAAATCCACCACAGACTCATCAATTTCATGCCCTATCCCCGTAAACACAGGCAGCGGGAAGGTCGCAATCTTTTTGCCCAATTCATAACTATCAAAATCCGATAAATCAATCTTTGACCCGCCACCCCGGATAATCACGACGACATCAAACTCCTTTTGGCGCTTTTTGATGATAGACAATTGGGTCAATACTTCCGGTACCACCTGCTTTCCCTGCATCGCCGCCGGAAATAAATGCACCCGATAATCGTAACCATACTCATTCTCCAACAAATGCGCCCGAAAATCGGCAAATCCCGCTGCGGTCTCTGAACTAATCACCGCAATCCGCTGAATGGCCGATGGTAAGCGTAATTCCCCATTGACATCTATCAACTCTTCGGCTTCCAATCGCCTGATAATCTGCAACCTTCTTTCGGCAAACTGCCCCATGGTATAATTCAAGTCAATATCCTTGATCATCAACTTTAGACCATAGCGTTCATGAAAATCAACTGTTACTTGAAGCCGTACCTGATTAGCTTCCGCCAATACCAAATCTAAGGCTTCCCGATGCTTACGGCGCAGATTAGAAAAGTCCCGAGACCATATAACCGCCCCTATCCGCGCGATAATGGTCTCCGTCTCACTATCCTTCTGAATTAACTCTAAATACCGATGACCGCGAGAGTAATTTAACTGACTAATTTCGCAGGTCACCCACATAGATTGACCAAAATTCAAGATGACTACTTGACGGATATACTCGTTGAGCTCGTATAGGGTTAAAGACTCCATGGGGCGAAGATACGTAAAACTTGATTGATGGAACACAGATGATGCGGATAAGTGTGTATAACATATTGCACCTTTTTCAAGAATTCGTTCAATTCAAGCTCCAAAGGAGCGACATCTTCGTAGCCCGCAACGTAGTGGATGGAAAAAATTTTGTTTTTTATACAATCTGTTATACACACTGCGGACAAGACCGATTTCTGCAGATTTTCTCTTCGGGAGAAAGGATTTTTACGGAATAGTTTATGGCGATAATTTTTTTGAAGCTGTCGAGTTTTTCATTGCTGTGAAGCATGGGAAAATAATTACAATAAATCCAAGACAATAAAAAATAACCTCCACTCATGAACGTATCGCCCAAACAAGTGTTAAGCACCCACAAAAAAACGAACAAATGTTTAAATCATTTCGAGTAATCGCCTTTTTGGAAGGTCTATCCTATTTATTGTTACTCTTTGTTGCCGTACCCATCAAGTACATAGGCCACAATGAGACGCTGGTCAAAACCCTAGGCATGCCCCATGGATTACTATTTGTCACCTACGTCATCATGGCGATTCTGCTACAATCCAGCCGCCAATGGGACGGCAAAACGCTAAGAAAAATTCTGGTGGCTTCTATCCTACCATTCGGTACTTTCATTGCCGACAAAAAATATTTCTAATATGCTACTTCATGTCTTGGGTTTGTATTACCTTTCGGCAAAAAAGAAATGAAGGCAATCATAGATAGCGGCTCTTCTAAGGCAGATTGGGTCTTTATTGACAAAAACAACTCCATAACTTCCTTAGAGACCATCGGTTTTAATCCGTTAGTCACTGATTCCCGGCAGTTTATAGAATCATTTCAAAATAATCCGGCAAAGCCCAAGCAAGAAAAAGTAAAACAGGTATTTTTTTATGGTGCGGGATGCTCCACCAACGAATCCATCCAACGCACCCAAAATGTCCTTCAGCTACTTTTTCCCGCAGCAAAGATTATGGTCGAAAATGACTTGTTGGGAGCGGCCCGGGCGACCTATCAAGGCAAGCCCTCCGTCGTCGCCATTCTAGGTACAGGCTCCAACTCTTGTCTCTTTAATGGCACCAAGATTATTGATCAAGTGGCCAATCTAGGTTATTTATTGGGAGAAGAAGGCAGCGGCTATGCTTTGGGCAAAGAAATCCTTCGTTCTTTTTTCTACCGAGAATTATCTCCTGAATTGACCGTCGCTTTTCAAGACACCTACCAACTCAACCGGAATCAATTAGTCCACCAAATCTATAGTTCTTCTTCTCCCAATCGAGATATTGCGGCCTTTTCGGCATTTGCCGTCAAAAATCGGACGCATAGCGATATCCAAACTATTGTCTCCGGAATATTCCAAGATTTTGTGGAGCGCAACCTTCAAAAATATGAGATAACTCCTTCTATACCCATCCATTTTGTGGGAAGTATTGCCTACCTTTTCAGGAACAAAATGGAAGAACTCTTGGAAGAACGTGATATGCTGCCCGGTGTCTTTTTGCAAAAACCCATTGACGGACTCAGTTTTTATCACATGGACTAAGTTCGACACTACCCATCCAAATAAACCTTACAATACTCCCGACCTTTCAACCAGCGACGGATAATCAAAATGGAGTCTTGATGATGTGCGGAAGGCGTGATAACTTGGCGGATATCCTCTAGCGTTTGTCCCGGATAATCATCATTCGTTACGTAGCCAAAGCCTTGATAATCACCATCTTCGACCAAGACGATGACTTTTTCATCTGCACTACGGCCATGGTCAACAATCGCAAAAGTCTCGGTACTTATCCGACTCAACATTTCCATCGCCGCTTCTGCACGCTCATTGTAAGACTGCGGCTCTTCTTCATGAATACAAGCACCGTAACAAGTTTTGATATGGTAATTAAAACACGGTTTTTGGACGCGCTCAATCCCGGTCAGACTCAAGCACAAGTTAAAAGATTCTGCCGCTTTCTTCAACCGATTCCGTGCATTCGCTTTCTTTGAAAAATCTGCCAATAAACGATACTTTTTTTTCTTGGCTTCCGCTCTGGTCATCTTGCCGGAATCAAAACAAGTATAACCATGCTCATTTTGATAAGCCCAAACCACAAATGGAAGTAATTTTCGCCGCAAGGCCCGATTCAATTTTGGCTGCAACCGCTTAATCTCCGCAGACTCATACAGCAAGGCAGCCAGTTCACTGCCCATAATCTCCCAAGTGATATCTGCGACATATTCATGAATCAAATTACCTTTTGTCGTCTTGTCCGCAAAATGCTGCATTATTCGCTTCCGTATATTCAGGGCCTTGCCTACATAAATCACGTCGCCTTCCATATCGTGCATATAATAGACGCCCGTTTCATCCGGAATAGCATGCAAAAAATCTAATGTAATGCCTTTCGGTAAACGAGAAGCCCGAACACCTTCATTGACCAATTGATTAATCTCTTCATCTCCGAATTGATGATTCAAAGCCATCTTTAGGAGCTCCGTTGTCGCCAACGCATCTGCCATGGCCCGATGTCGATGCTCCACAGAAATATCAAAATGTTGGATTAAACGACCAAGGCTATAAGACCGAAATCCCGGAAAAACCTTTCTCATCAAACGCACCGTACACAATTGCTTGCGCGAAAAAGTAAACCCGAGTGCCCCAAACTCCTTGCGGAGAAAACCATAGTCGAAACCCACATTATGTGCGACAAAAATCGCATCTTGGGTCATTTCTACGATTTTTTTGGCGACTTCGTAAAATTTTGGGGCTTCCCGCACCATTTCGTTGGAAATACCCGTGATGCGAGTAATTTCCCAAGGAATCGACCGCTCCGGGTTAATGAGCGTTTCAAAAGTGTCTATTATCTTTTCGCCGTCAAACAAAACGATGCCGACTTCTGTAATTCGCCCGTTGTGGGCAGATGTACCGGTGGTTTCCAAATCAACAATGGCATACTTTGTCATAAGGCGAAGACTCAATGTTTGGTAAAAATTGGCTTTATTGCTCCGAATTGAATCATATAAAATCTTTGGAGACCCGGATTAAATTCTTTACCGTGCCTTTTGGATGATACCAAAAAACAAAAACCTGCGGGCACCTAAACCGTTACAAAACAATAAATATGTTTTTTTGTAGCAACCAAAACTTCAATTTTACTATCTTGCGAAAAATCATCTTTCACAAAGCCCAAAGGTAAATAATCTGAACCAAAAAAACAAATAATGACAACATTAAAACTTTTTGTT
>JANTGI010000060.1 GCA_024762995.1 Saprospiraceae bacterium
CGCTCTGGTAGCCCTGCTACCATCGCTCTTCCCGCCTTGTCTAATCTCAAAATAATCTCGCCTAATTATGGACATTTATTCTGATTGTGTCCCTTATTGTCCCAAATAATGCTTGAGGAGCTTACTTTTTGAAGTAGATCTCAATTTATTGATGGCTTTGTCCTTGATTTGTCGAACTCTTTCTCTGGTCAGATCAAATTGATTGCCAATGTCTTCTAAAGACATGGGATGCTCTAAGCCGATACCAAAATAAAGCTTAACGACGTCTGCCTGTCTCGGGGTCAAAGTACTGAGAGAACGCTCTATCTCTTTGCGGAGAGAATCGACATATTCAAGGTGTCTGTCCGTTTGTGGGGTTTTGTTATTTTCCAAAACATCAAGCAAAGAGTTGTCTTCACCTTCTACAAAAGGAGCATCTACGGAGATATGTCTAGCGGCGACACCGAGTGTGGTTTCTACTTCATTTGTCGAAATCTCAAGAGCATTCGCTAGTTCTTCTGCTGACGGGTCTCTTTCAAACTCTTGTTCTAACTCCGAAAAAGCACGATTAATCTTGTTTAAAGAGCCCACTTTGTTTAAGGGTAATCTTACGATACGACTTTGCTCTGCCAAGGCCTGTAAAATGGATTGACGAATCCACCAAACGGCATAGGAGATGAACTTAAAACCACGGGTTTCGTCAAACCTTTGGGCTGCTTTGATGAGTCCTAGGTTGCCTTCATTAATCAAGTCACTCAGCGAAAGACCTTGATTTTGGTATTGTTTGGCCACAGAAACCACAAATCTAAGATTGGCTTTAGTCAATTGTTCAAGAGCGCGTTGGTCACCTTGCTTAATCTTTTTCGCCAAATCAACTTCTTCTTCAGGTGTTAGCAAATCAACCTTTCCAATTTCTTGGAGATACTTCTCTAAAGATTGGCTCTCCCGATTTGTAATTGATTTGGTAATCTTTAACTGTCTCATGTACGGTAGTGTGTTAAAATGGGTTAGACTATTGCACTGTTGCAATAGCTACGGTTTTGTAATTGGTCTATCGGAATCGGATATGCAATGAGAAGTGTTACATTGTTTAGTGGGACAAAGTTAAGCGCATTTGGTGCGCTTGTCAAGGTTTCTGTTAATTTTGTGTGAAATACGGCCTTGATTTGTTCTTTTTTACTTAATTTTGGTATATTACGGCTTAGGAATCTAAGGATTCTATAATATCTTTAGGGTGTTGGGGTTATGTGTGGTGTTTATTAGACATGGGTTTTAGCGTTTTTTTTGTACCCAATCCTTAGGGTGTTTCCTATATATTTAAAGGTTTATTTGTTCTAAAGATTTTTTCTGGAAAGAACTAAGGAACCCGAAACGAAAAAAATACAGTATGAGTTACCGAAAAGAAGTCCATATGGAATTTATTTTTGTTTGTTCTACATCCATGTTACATCGTTTTTTGACGACAGCCGAAGGACTAAAATCATGGTTTTGTGATGACGTAACTATTGAAGATGAGATTTTTTCATTTAGCTGGGAGCAGGAAAAGGAACGAGCCAAAATATCCGAAGATCAAGCTAAAACCACTATTCAGTATGAATGGTTGGACCGTGAAGTCCCCGAAAATACCGTGTTTGAAATCGTGCGCTCCCCCTTAACCCGTGAGTCGGTGCTTAAAATCAAAGCAGTTTGTGACGATACGCTCGTGGATGAAGAAGAAATATATTGGAACAATATTATTGGTGAATTAAAACATGCCACGGGAGGTTGAGTATGGGATGCCCCCAATATTATTTGTTATAATATTTGTAATTAGTTGAACTTTTATTCGTTTTTTCAGTAAGAAACACTTAACAACGAATTTTAAACCATGAGAACACTTACTCTACTACTAGTCATTCTTGTGCCTTTTTGTGCACAATCCCAAGGTACTTATTTGGAGGACATTCAATCCTTTCAATCTAATTTGAATCAGGAGTTTAAAGATCCGAAAAAGTCTCCGTTGGAAAAAGATAAACTTTCCACTTTTACGACACTCCCTTTTTTCCCCATTGATTCAAAATACCGCATTACGGCTTCTTTCAAAAGGACACCTGATGAAAAGGCTTTTGAGATGAAGACGACCACCAAAAGACGTCCGATATATGTAAAATACGGCGTAGCGAGCTTTGCGCTTAACGGGAAGGATTATGAGCTTAATATTTATCGCAATCTGGAATTATCGACACAACCTGCCTACAAGGATTACTTATTTTTGCCATTTATGGATCAAACCAATGGGATAGAGACTTACGGTGGGGGGCGTTATGTTGATTTGAAAGTGCCCCAAGGGGATAGTTTGGTCATTGATTTTAATAAGGCATATAACCCATATTGTGCCTACAACCATCATTTTTCATGTCCTTTGGTACCCACGGAAAATTATATAAATGACATGATTGCAGCCGGCGTTATGTTAGTAGATGATTGGCAGGTGATGAAGTTAAAGGATATGGGTTTTGCGGTTCGGTTTCCGGATTCACCTACCTATTTGGAGGATACCACGAAGAGTGGGCTGATTGCCGGCATCAAGCAATTTCGATATTTAGGAGACTTTCCGGTGGACTCCAATTTTGTCTTTCAAGTGGTAGTTAAGACGTATTTGGAATCTACCTGTCCCCAAAGTTCGCCCCAAGACTACAATGATTGTTTTAAGGATATCCTTGCGGAAAAACTCCAAACGACCGGTGGAGCCTTGATGTATTTGCATCATGGCTCTGAGCGGGGACATGATGCCTTTGAATTTGAATTGTTGGCGCAAGGCAAAGCCTTTAGTCGGTATAAAGTTGTTTTAATTGAAAATCGTGCCTATATTGTTTCTGCGCTTACTATGTATGAAGCCATGGATAATACCTATATGAATAAGTTTTTTGATTCTTTTCGGGTTCTTGAGTAGGTGGAGTTTGTCCTTCGGACGGTTCAATTGTCCTTCGGACGCCCGCCTGCTGCGGGCAGGTTCAATTGTCCTTCGGACGTTTTTAATTGCTTTTTTGGGGGGGGCTTCCAAAAAATAAAAGATAGGCGCAAAAAGAGCAGGTGCTAGGCTCTGTCACATTTGACAATATCCGTAATGTGGTCGATTAGGACATTTCCCCGGTATTTGATAAAAACTCCGGGGGCAAAGTAGGCTTCAATAATGAGATATTGATAAGTATTTTTGGTCAAAAAGCGAATCTCGAAAGTGTGCCAATTCTGTTCATAAATCAAATCACTTTCCCAGAGTAATTGATCTTTGGCGCAGATGCTTTTACCTGCCCATACTCGTAAGCGGATAGGGAGATTGTAGCCGGAATAAGTTTTGGAATGGGCCAAATCTAACGAGAAGCTATAGCAATTTCCTTTTAGCATGGGATAAGCTAGACGTTGGCCAATGGATTCATAACTACCATCATCTCTCGTAATCAGCCCTACGTAGGTAGCGCCATGCGCAGGAATCGTATAGACGCCCCAAGAACCGGGCAGCAGGTCCGGAGTTGTCCCCATACGACAAGGAGACCAGCCTTGGGGTATTGTGGCGGCTGTATTGTTTTCTCCTTCAAAGGAGCCGTTGGTCACAGGAATGACATCTTGGGCTTGGAGCCCGAAAGAAAAAATAAGTAGGATAAATATTTTTTGGAATACCATAATGAATTTTTGCAAAAATCATTGGAAAGAGAGCACCAATTCTTGGTTGTTGTTGACCTTCTCCAAAAACAACGCTAACGCTTCTCTCTTTGGTGCATCAAGCTCATATTGTATTTGATTTTTAAAGTATCTTTCCAGGTCAAAGTCAATGGTTGGACTAGGCATTAAGGCGATTAATTGGGGAATCATCTCTAAGCCTTTCTTTAAGGCTGCATTAAAATCATCGATAAATTTTTGCGGAAGCGGACTGCGGCTGACCCATGCGGCAAAGACAAACGGAAGCCCCGTCATTTTTTTCCAATATTCTCCCAAGTCATATTGGTAGGTATATTTTTCCGCAAGGGCAAAGGCTCTGTCACCTATCACAATACCGGCAGTATCTCCTTGTATATCAGTAAGATAGCCTTCTTTGGCAGGGATAAGTTCCGGGCTTACTTGCCAATATTCACGCAAGAGAATTTCCGCCAGTCGAACCGAAGTCCTGGAATGAAAATCGAGATACAATTTCTGAATGCGGTCGATGGGTACATCGCTATAAATCATCACCGTTCGCACCGGCCCGTCAGCGCCGATACAATAGTCCGAAATAATCACCGGATTCTCTACTTCCGATATGGCGACCACCGGAATCAACCCAAAATCAGCTTCTCCGGCCGATAGTTTGCGAGCACATTCCGAAGGAATATCCAGACTTATATCCAGCATTTGATCCAAACCACTTTGAAACAAACCATATAGAAACGGCTTGGTATTCAGGTAGCTCACAGCGGTAGTTTTTAGGCGGTGCATGAACGAAATATTAAGAAAGTGGATAAAAATTATTTGATCGCATAGCCACGATATTGGGTATCTTCTGCAAAGACTTCATCGGTGTAATCTTTGATGGGATTGTACAACGTATCTCGCTCGATGGGTTGTCTTCCGACCAAACGAATGGTATTGACTATTTCGGCGGTAGTCATGGAAGGACTTTGTTCTTCCGCACCGGCCATGGTATAAATCTTGGTGGTATCGTCAATAGTTCCGTCAATGTCGTTGACCCCAAAGGCTAGGGACATTTGCGCAACATCACGTCCGATCATCGGCCAATATGCCTTGATATGCCGGAAATTGTCCAAGAATATTCTGCTGATGGCATAATTGCGCAAGTCTTCCACGGTGCTGACTTCGGGCACGTGGGACATTTGATTGTTTTTATTGCGAAACTTGAGCGGGATAAAGGCCATGAATCCACCGGTTTTGTCCTGTAATTCACGAAGTAATTGAAGATGATGAACGCGGTGGGCAAAGGTTTCGATGTGCCCATATAGCATAGTGGCATTGGATTTCATACCCATTTTGTGCCATATTTCGTGTATGTCAAGCCACTGCTGCGTGGAGCATTTGCCGCCGGCGATCTTATCCCTAATTTCCTTGTCAAATATTTCCGCACCGCCACCGGGCATAGAATCCAATCCGGCTGCACGCATTCGTTCCATTCCTTCTTGATAGGATAACTTTTCTTTTTTGAAAATATAATGGTATTCGACAGGAGTTAGCCCTTTGATATGGAGTTCGGGTCTGTGTTTTTTGATTCTTCTGAATAATTCTTCATAGAAGGGGACATCATATTGGGGCAAGACTCCGCCGGTGAAGTGGACTTCAGTTACGGGCTGGTCGTCGTATTTGCGAACGATGTCCATCATTTCTTCCAAGGTCAGTTCCCACCCGTCTTCTCTATTTTTTATCAGTCGGGAATAGGCGCAAAAAGAACACGAATAAACACAAACGTTGGTAGGTTCGATGTGGAAATTCTTGTTAAAATAGGTTTTGTCGCCATTTTTTTCTTCACGGATATAATTTGCCAAAATCCCGACCGTATGAAGTTCAGCATTTTCATAAAGATACAGTGCGTCGTCGGTAGAAATACGCTCACCGCTTTTTACTTTTTGCACAATATTTTTCATCTCTTCGGTCAGAGAAGGATCTTGAATAAGCCCATTTAGTGCTTGAATAGAAGCCATAGTCGATTATTTTGGTCACAAAGTACGGTTATGTTGAGGAGAAATCGTTATTCCTGCCGGAAAAAATTAAATTTGCGGTAAATAATTGCATTTTGATTTCGATTCTCATCCCTATATACAATTTCAACGGCATAAAGTTGGTCACTGATTTGCATCGGCAGGGCTTCAATTTGGGTGTACCTTTTGAGATTATTGTAGCGGATGATCATTCTCCCAATCCGGTAGAAGCTCATGAGCAAATCAATGAGTTGGCTTACGCAAAATATGTTTATTTACCCCGCAATATGGGGCGAGCGGGCAGTCGTAATTGGCTTGCGCAAAAGGCTCAATTCCCTTTTTTGTTGTTTATTGATGGGGATATGGGGGTTGATAATCCGAATTTTCTAAAAAATTATCTGGAAGTCTTAGCTGACAATAGGGTCGTGTGCGGAGGGCATTTTTATGCATCTCAACGACCGGAGCCAAAATATAGATTGCATTGGATTTATGGTCGTAATAGGGAAGTCCGTCCGGCTGCAGAGCGTAATAAGTCGCCTTTTGGTGGTTTCATGCCTTCCAATTTTGTGATTCCGAAGCCTGTTTTTGATGCCATACGGTTTGATGACTCCATCAAGGGCTATGGGCACGAAGACACTTTGTTTGGTGAAATGCTGAAAAAACTAAAGATGGAGGGCGGCCAACCGGAATTGCTGCATGTGGATAATGGACTTGTTCATTTGGGTCTTTCGACTAATGAAGAGTTTATGGATAAGGTAGATACCGCCGTCAAAAATCTGGTTTTCTTGGAAAAGAAATATCCGTACAAATTGACGACGCTTCAACAAACTGCCGCAAAATTCAAGTTTTTGTCTCCTTTTTTTCGCTCTGTACCGAGTCCTTTTTTGCGCAAGCGGATTATATCCGGTCATAATTTGAGATTGCTCGATTTGTATAAATTGGTCCGATATTTTGAAAATGTGAAGGCTTAGCATGATAAGAGCATTTGGGTAGGTTTTTTAAAAACTGCTTTATGGCTGCTTGCCCGGATGCCAAAAAAGTTAAATAAATCTTAAAGTATATTTCATTTGTCTAAAAATATGTTTCTTTGTGGATGGCTGTTTTAGGGGGCAACATTACATCACTGGTTCCCATAATTAATTATTCACTCAATAATTTATCGAAATGAAATTTCCACTCTTGATCATTGTCTGTTTATTACCGGTTTTGGTATATGGACAAAAATCTCGCACCGGCAAACACTGGGAAGTCGGTCTTAATTCTACCCAATTGCTTCGTAATCTTTTTGCTCAAAATCCTACCGGTGTGATAGGCGATTACACTTTTTTTGTAAAAAGGGGAACGGAGAAGCGCTTGATTAGAACGCATTATGGTGGGGGATATACGGAAACAGAAGACTTGTTTAGTAATTTTGGTGATTTCTTACACCGCCAACAACTATCTTTAAGATTGGGAGTGGGTTTTGAAAAACGGAGAAAGGTTTATGAAAAATTACAATTAGTTTGGGGCGCAGATGTATTGCCTGAATATGACTTAGATCGCAGCACGGCATTTAGTATTGGGTCACCTTCCTTGGAAAATCGGACGACGACGATGAAGATTGGAGGAAGACCTATTCTTGGATTGCGCTATGCCTTCAGTAAGCATTTGGCGGTCAGTACTGAGTCTTCTCTGTACTTGTATTATGGGGAGCGTCTAAATTGGACGGGTCAGAATGGAGTAGAGTTAAAGCGTAATAAAACCAGACTGTTTTCGGTAAGCCATACCTTGCCCAGTTCGCTTTATTTAGTGTTTAATTTTTAGCAACTATTTAGTTGCAATTCTTTAAAAATTACGAGGATGAAATACATTACTACCTATTTATTGGTTTTTTTGCCGTTGTTTATTTTTGCGCAAGTACCCGTTGATCCCTTGAAACACAAGGAGTATGGATTTAACATGACGGGGTTGGCTTCTAATTTTATCCCATTTAATTCTACCAAATTAGGGCTGCAACGGTATGCTTTTGCCTTCAAATATACACGCATCAAAAAGAGAACGGGAAAACTAGCCACTTTGCGTATGGGTATCGGTGTTGATAATATTATTGATGATACGGAGTCATTTAATTTTAACTTTCGGATTGGTGGTGAGAAAAAAAGAAAGTTGACCGACCAATGGACATTTATTAGTGGCAACGAATTTATTTTTTTTCTCGAACCCCTGAATGCGAATGCGGTTGATCTTTTTTTTGACGGTGCACCACGCATTGGTGTAGGGTATTCTCATCCTTTTGGTATAGAATTTCACCTAAATAATCGAATTTCTATCTATACGGAAACTGCCTTGCAATTAACAGCCGGGTTGCCCCCGATTGCCTTGAGAATAGTTCCGCCTACGTCCATTTTCTTGAATGTTAAAATTTAGTGGAAAGACGCACTAAAACTTGAGCCAAATGACAAATAAGAAATATTTTTGGTTTTTGAAGGTGAGTTCGAACCTAACGTTTGTTGCGGATAATGTTAAAGTTTGGAAAAAACAACGTGAAATGCTTACCTTGCGTTTGAATTTTAAATATTTTGTAAAAATAAAAAGAATGACAATGAACAAAAAAACGCTTCTTTATTTTGTATTACTTGTTGGCTTTACTTTTTCGAGTTGCCTAAAAGAACCTAAATCACCTGCTCCTACCGGTAAGACCTTGTCCCTTCCTGACGTGCCTTATGCTTATTCTTCTCAAATTGATATTGGAAGGTTTGGTGCGCCTGTAATTATTTCCAATGTGAATCCTGAGAATCCGGATGTTACGCCGGATGGTGCGACCTTGGGGCGGGTGTTGTTTTATGACCCGGCACTTTCTTTGAACAATCGAGTGGCTTGTGCATCTTGTCATCTCCAAAAAAATGCTTTTGCAGATGGATTGGCACATAGTGTCGGATTTGAAGGAAAAATCACCCCAAGAAACTCTATGGCTATCAATAATCCGGTGCTGAATAGAAGCCTGTTTTGGGACTCACGTGCGACTTCAGCCACCAATTTGGCCTTGCAACCCGCTCAAAACCATGTCGAAATGGGTATGGAAGACTTGGATTTTTTAGCATCAAAGCTGAGTAAAATTGATTATTACCCCGATTTGTTTGTTAAGGCTTTTGGCCCCGGCCAAATAACTAAAGAAAACATTGGCAATGCGTTAGCTCAATTTTTGTGTTCTATGACTACCATGAATTCAAAATTTGATAAGGTGAAAAAGAATGAAGCTAATTTTACGGCTTTAGAGCAACTAGGCAGTGATATTTTTAACGGAAGTGGAAAATGTAGGGAATGTCACTCCGGGTCCAATTTTATGGCGGATGATTCTCCGTCCGGGCCTTATGGTGGTACAACTTCTTCAGGATTAAGTGTGGCGGGGACAGCCAACACCGGTTTGGATAGATATACAGTTGATGAAGGACGAAATAATGGAAGTTTTAGGATTCCCAGCTTGCGCAATATTGCGGTTACCGGCCCTTACATGCACGACGGACGCTTCAAAACCTTAGAAGATGTTATTGATTTTTATAGCCATGATATTCAGGCTCATGATGATTTGGATCCGAAACTTAAAGTCAATGGCGTACCTATTCGTTTTAATTTTACAGAATTAGAAAAACAAGCGCTTATTGCCTTCTTGAATACCTTGACTGATGAGGAATACTTGACGGCGGAGCAGTATTCTTCCCCCTTTAAGTAAACCTTGAAGTAGTCACAATAGAACGCCTTTGATTTTGTCAAAGGCGTTTTTTTTATTGTAACTCACCGGGTCGCCGCCTTCCATGACTTGGGTGATAAAAAAACAGATACCAAAAAATAATTTTTACCGTATATCATTAGGTGGGTAATCATGATTTCGGACGTAGATACACTAGATGTTCATTCTTAACGTTTTAGCAAAGAATATCGATGATTTTTAGAACAAAATCTTTTTTTTTGTTCTTCCTTATTTAAGTTTGATGCAGGAGTAGAGAGCCCCTTTTCTTGGTTGCACTCAAATTGTTACATTCATTCAACCCAAAATACGGATTATGGCTGCAAAAAAAGTGATGAAGAAGATTTTTATTACCTTATTGGTACTCCTTGTGCTGTTGATTGGGACAGTCGTGGCGATACCTTATTTTTTTAAAGATGAGTTGGTCGCAGCCGTCAAAGATACCATCAACGAAACGATGAATGCGAGCGTTGATTTTAAGGATGTCGATGTGTCGCTTTTAAGGAGTTTTCCGAATTTGACGCTTACGCTAAAAGATTTGTCGGTGATTGGTCAGGATGAGTTTGCGGGAATCGCTTTGTATAAAGCGGACGAAACGGCATTGACGATGGATATCAAATCGGCCATACATGCCAAAGATGGGCCGGTCTCCGTAAAAAAGATCCGGTTGAAAAAACCGGAAGTCCGCATCATCGTTTTGCCGCAAGGTAAGGCCAACTATGACGTAACGAAAGAAACAGAGGCAAAAGCAGATACTGAGACCAAGTTTAATATGGATTTGGAATCCTATGAGATCATTGATGGCCATTTTGTTTATGACGATAGAAGTATTCATTATTTTATGGAAATGACCCATTTGGATCACTCCGGAAAAGGACATTTTACGGAGTCTGTGTTTGATTTGGTGACCGAGTCGAGTGTGGATGCGCTTACGCTAAAATATGGTGGGATGACCTACTTATCAAAAGTACATGCGGATTTGGATGCTGTTTTTAATATAGACACCAAAAACGCTAAATACACGCTCAAAGATAATGACTTGAAGCTCAATAACTTAGGAGTTTTAGCGGATGGTTTTGTACAGATGTTGCCCGATGATGTGATCAAAATGGAGATGTCTTTTAAAGCTCCTGGCAATCAATTTAAAGATTTGTTGTCTATCTTACCGGCGGCTTATGTCAAGGATTTTGTGCAAGTGAAAGCCAACGGTTCTTTTGTATTGAATGGCTCGGTGACCGGGAACTTGGGCCCCGGAGACGAATATCCGGCCTTAGATTTTGTGGTGGATGTAAAGAACGGAGATGTAAAATACCCTGATTTACCGATGGCAATTACCGGGATTAATTGGCGAACCAAACTCCAGAAACCACAAGGGGATTTGAACAAATTAGTGATAGATATCCCTACATTTCGGATGAAAGTTGGTTCAGATCCGATTGATGGTTATTTGAAGCTTTCTCAACCGATGACTGACCCGCATATTGATACCAAAGTCAAGGGTATCCTTAATTTAGCAAATTTTGCGAAAGCTTGGCCGATGGAAGGTGTGAAGTCCATGACCGGAATAATTAAAGCCGATGTGATGATGAAGGCGGCTTTGTCCCAGTTGGATCATGGGGATTATGAAAGTGTAAATATGGACGGGGTAATGTCAGTCCGAGATTTGATTTATGCTTCTTCGGATATGCCTAATGTGAAGGTGCGTCAAGCCGAAATGAGTTTTTCTCCAAAGTATGTCGATGTGCCTAATTTTGATATGCAACTTGGAAAAAGTGATTTGAAGGGTAGCGCAAGAATTGATAATATTCTCGCTTATGTTTCTCCCAAAAAGACGATGAAAGGTACCGTTCATGTCACTTCTAATATTTTTGATTTGAATGAATGGATGACTACTCCGGATTCAGGAGCGGTGGCCACTGTGGAGCCTGTGGAAGAAAAGCCATTTAATCGTTTTGACTTTGATATGGTTGCTCAAGCGGGCCGTATCTACTACGATCAATATACTTTGGAGAATGCGGAATTTAAAGGACATGCTACATCGCAGAAGATGGATATCCGGCATTTAAGTACGAGAATTGGGGATAGTGACCTTTCTGGAAAAGGTCATTTGAGTAATTTGTTTGGTTATTTATTCGAGAATCAAACCTTGTATGGGGACTTATTTTTGACTTCTAAATACTTGAATGTCAATCAGTTTATGGAAGAGCCTGCCAAAGGCGGTAATACAAACGATGCGCCTACGGAATCGGCTGTTTTTCTTGTTCCGGATAACATGGACCTGAATATTTCGGGCGACTTTAAAAAGATTAAATATGAAGATTATTTGCTGACCGATGTAGATGGGGATATAAAGATGGCAGATAACAAGATGAAATTTGATGATTTTACAGCCGGATTTTTAGGTGGGCGGATGGGATTAGACGGGGAGTACAATACTCAGGATGAGACGGCACCAAAATTTGATTTTAATTATGCTTTGCAGCAAATGCAATTTAAAAAATTGTATGCGGAGATGGTTACTTTTCAGAAATTGGCTCCTGTTGCAAAATTTATCGAAGGTGTTTTTAATACGAAACTACATATCAATGGACAGTTGGGCGAGGACATGATGCCGGATTTGAGTTCCTTGACTGCATCCGGTTTGTTGGAAACTTTGCGTGGGCAGGTAGATGGCTTGCAACCTTTAGAAAAATTAGCTTCTTCCTTAAATGTGGCTGCGTTTAAAAAACTTTCTTTGAAGGATACCAAGAATTGGTTTGATATTGAGGATGGAAAATTAACCCTTAGGCCTTTTGATATTTCGTATCAAGGTATGGATATGAACATTGCCGGTTTTACCAGATTTGGGGAAGGGATGAATGTAGATATGAAGTTGAAAATTCCAAGAAAGTTAATGGAGGGGAATGCGGCGGGTGCTGCTGCCGGCAAAGGGATGGATTGGTTGCGGGGCGAGGCATCGAAGCTAGGTGTAAATATCAAAAAGAGTAAGTATGTAAACGTGAAAGTTAACCTTACCGGAATGCTGGACAACCCCAAAGTAAAGTTGAAACTCTTGGGGGGCTCCGGCGAATCATTGGAAGAGACCGCCACCAATACCGCCAAAGAAATAGCTAAGCAAGCTGAAGATTCTTTGAGGAATGTCGCAAACAAGAAATTGGAAGACGCCAAAGCCAAAGCTAAAGCGGAAGCCGACAAGAAATTGGCCGAAGCCAAGGCAAGGGCCAAAGCAGAAGCCGAAAAAGCGGCCCAAAAAGCAAAGGATGAAGTGGCCAAGAAAGTAGGTGAAGAAGTCGGGAATGCAGTTAAGGACAAGGCCAAAGACGTCATCAAAAAAACAGGTGGTGGAGAGAAGACAGATGATATCATCAACAAAGGAAAGGACGCTTTAGACAAATGGAATCCTTTTAAAAAGAAAAAGAAAAACTAACAAATAATGACGGTACTCGAAAAGTATGCAGATTTGCTGATAAACTACTGTGTAGAAGCGCAGCCCGGAGATAGAATTTACGTCGCCTCTACTTTTTTGGCAGAACCATTGCTGCGAGAAGTTTATCGGGCAGGTTTGAGAGCCGGGGCAAATGTTGAATTTGATATAGATTTTAGGGGCAAAGACAATATCTTTTTTGCGGAAGCTGAAGAAGCCCAACTGAACTATCTGCCGACCTTGCGGAAAAAAGCTTTTGATGATTTTGAAGGATATTTGTTTATTCGTGCTCCCTATAATTTGAGAGAAAGTCAAAATTGGAACGCTGCCAAAGTAGCCTTGCGGCGAAAAGCTACTTCTTCCTTGATGGAACAATATTTTAAGAGGACGGCAACTCGGGATTTAAAAAGGAATTTATGCCAGTATCCGACTCAGGCGGCTGCGCAGGAAGCGGGGATGTCCTTAGAAGATTACGAGCATTTTGTTTTTAATGCTTGTCGATTGTATGATGACGATCCTAAAACCAGTTGGTTAGAAGTACGTCGAAGTCAGCAAGAAGCCGTAGATTTATTGAATAGTTGTAAGACGGTTAGGTACGTGGGAGATCGGACGGACATTGAGTTTTCTACGGAAGGGAGAATTTGGATGAATTCGGATGGACAAACTAATATGCCTTCGGGTGAAGTATATACATCGCCGGTGGAGGATTCGGTCAATGGCTATATTTATTTTCCTTATGCCTTTCATGGAGGGGTAGAACTGACAGATATTAAATTGACTGTAAAAGCCGGTTTTATTGAAGACTGGGAAGCTGCGACCAATAAAGATTATTTGGATAAGATTTTTGCGACTGAAGGGGCACGACGATTTGGGGAAGCTGCCATTGGTACAAATTATCAAATTAATCGGTTTACCAAAAATATCTTGTTTGATGAAAAGATTGGTGGGACGATTCACATGGCGGTAGGTCAGTCCTATCTGCAGACTGGAGGTTTAAATAAAAGTACGGTGCATTGGGATATGATAAAGCCGATGCAAGAGGGCGGCCAAATCTATGCAGATGGTCGGTTGATTTATGAAAATGGGAAATTTGTTTTTTAGATTTTTGGGTGGTTGATGATTATCGTTCAATTGTTGTGACTTTGCAGAATTGTAATTAAGAAGAAAATAAACTTGAATGGCCTCAATAAAGCAAGCCCCCGTCAAACTTCTGACAAGGGGCCAACTCTCTCTAATAAGGGCAATCTTTGAATAAATCTTATAGGAATTTTGCTATTATTTACTTTTCAAACGTGTGGGAGATGACTTTCGCTGCCTACATGTGATGATTTTGCTTATATTTTTTATTTATTTTATTTGTAAATTATTCGTAAATAATTGAAAATCAATTTGTTATAGCTAGCATGGATGAGGTGAAATAATGTGGAAAAAAAGTCAAGATTTATGATTAATATTTATTTAGTTCGTATGAATTTTTGAGAAAAATAGCCTACATTTGTTTCGATAAGTTTCCTTTTCAACAAAAATTTACTTATGACAACTTTATCAAGAGTAGCACAAAAAGACTTGGAAAAATTCATGTCTGAATTAGTACTACGCAATCCGAACCAACCTGAATTTCATCAAGCCGTTCATGAGGTTGCTGAAGTTATTGTTCCTTTTATTCGTAAGAATAAGAAGTATAAAGAACATGCGATATTAGAGCGCTTAACAGAACCTGATAGAATCATACAATTTAGAGTTACTTGGGTGGATGATGCCGGCAAGATTCAAGTGAATAAAGGGTATCGTGTCCAATTTAATAACGCGATTGGCCCTTACAAGGGTGGGCTAAGATTCCATCCTAGTGTGAATCTAAGTATTTTAAAGTTTTTAGGCTTTGAGCAAATACTAAAAAACAGTTTGACAACCTTACCGATGGGTGGTGCCAAAGGTGGATCTGATTTTAATCCGAAAGGAAAATCTGATGGGGAAGTCATGCGCTTTACTCAGAGTTTTATGATGGAATTATTCCGTCATATTGGCCCTGATACGGATGTACCTGCCGGAGACATCGGTGTAGGTGGTCGGGAAATTGGCTATCTATATGGTATGTATAAGCGTTTAACAAAAACTCATACCGGTGTATTGACCGGTAAGGCATTAGAATATGGTGGTAGCTTGATTAGACCTGAAGCTACGGGCTATGGCAATGTCTATTTCATGAATGAAATGCTGAAAAACGCAGGAAATAGCTTAGAAGGGAAAAAATGTATCGTTTCCGGTTCCGGGAACGTAGCCCAATACACTGTAGAAAAAATTCTTGATTTAGGTGGTACGGTACATTCTGTTTCTGACTCTAACGGAACTGTATTTGATAAAGACGGAATTTCTCGTGAAAAGTTGGCTTATATCAAAGATTTGAAAAATAATCGTCGTGGAAGGATTAAGGAATTTGCCCAAGAATTTGGCTTGTTATATCTCGAAGGTCAAAAGCCTTGGGGCATTAATGCTGATTTGGCTTTCCCATCTGCCACACAAAATGAAATAAATGCCAAAGATGCAAAGGTAATGATGAAAAATCAGATTATCGGTGTTTCTGAAGGGGCTAACATGCCTACTTTACCCGAAGCTATTTCTGTATTCCAAGATCATAAGATTCTTTATGGTCCCGGTAAAGCGGCTAATGCCGGTGGGGTAGCTACTTCGGGATTGGAGATGTCCCAAAATAGTTTGAGATTGTCTTGGACTCGTGAAGAAGTGGATGCTAGACTGCATGGCATCATGGAGAATATTCACCAACAATGTGTACTCCATGGCAAAGGCAAGAAAGGCTATGTAGATTATGTGCGGGGTGCCAATATTGCCGGTTTTGTGAAGGTCGCTGATGCGATGATAGATCAAGGAGTTATATAATTTACTTGGTTAATTGTAATTAACGCTTTAACTTAATTCAAATATAAAAAGCTGCGTGAGCTATTAGTTTGCGCAGCTTTTTTTTATGAAAGGCTAGGGGATTCTCAAAGATGTGTTTGGCGGAAATAAAAAAAGCGAGAAGCCACACCAGTCGCTACAACCTTCTACCCTTGCTGCGTTTCCGCCCTGGGGGAGTTCAAAGGGAGCTGACTCCATGACTCTCGCCGGGTGCAAAGGTAATCCTTTCTTTTTTTTAACAAAAGTTTTTTGATTTTTTTTTATTGGAAAAGGAGAATTATTTTTGAAGTTGATTTGCTTTATGTGCTGATTTTCCCGCAGATATTTTCCCGCAGATGTTTTCCCGCAGATGTGCGCAGATATTTCCCGCAGATAATCGCAGCTTTTTTCTATTTGTGTCTTAGGGTGTTTTGTATTTTAGAAGTTTTACGGTTTAAGGGGGTGGGGTCTCTTAGTGTTCTAAGTGTTCTTAGTGGTTTGAAAAATTTCCCGCAGACCTGCCTATTGCCCGAAGGAAGGTAAGGTGTACACCGATTTTTTTCGCAAATTCCAAGTGTTCATAGTAGTTTAAAATGGGTCTCGCAGCTTAGGATATATTTTTGGGGACCAACAAAAGGAGTGCCTACAAAAAGAAAAGCCCAAAACAATGATGCTCGGGCTTTTCTTGGGATTATAATTGGTTGCGTCTTTGGTCTAATTAAAATTCTTTAGACACATTGAATTTTTTGTTGACGATGCCGTCGGCGGTGATGACCTTAGCGATATACATTCCGGAGGTCAAATCATCAAGAGGTAATCTAACGTCATTGGTATCTAAGCCGGATAAGTTGAATAATACCCGTCCTTGCATGTCGTAAATCTCCACGGCTGTTGCTTTAAAGCCACTATTTAGGTGGATATGTACTTCTTCGTCTGCCGGATTAGGGTAGAGGATGACCTGATTAGGATTGATCTTGGCCAGACCGGTGCCCGCTAGATTGAGTTGGATGTATGTTTTTGCTCCGTCTATACTATAGGCTTGTCCTTCAGAATCAGAGAGTTCGCCGCCATCTAGGGTGACTTCGATTTTGCCGTCCTTTAGTTTAAACCCATCAATTTGATCATCAATAATAAAGTTTAAAGTACCGACAATACCATGACCACTAGCAGATAATCTACCTGTTCTGGTGATGGCAGATTCTAATCGACCATTATAGGGTTTCTTTGCCATGGAAAGGGTGGCATCATTTTGATTAAACCAACTTTCCGCATTGTAGGCAATAAATTCATTGTCGAAAGCATCCACCCAATAATTTAGATTAAATGTGAATCCATAGACATCAACTGCCGGAATATCTTCTGTTCCCAAAATTAAAGGTATGGAAACCAAGTCCCCCGGTTGTGGGTTTGTAGGTGAAGGCGTACCAAATTCGATGGTAGTATTTTTCTTTCCTATTGGAAACTTAGGAGTCAAGTTATCATTTTTGGCGTAAGAAGTAGAAATGGCAGATGTATCTGCTGCGGTAATTTGTCCATCGCCATCGGTATCCGCAAATTTTAAGTCAACATTAGCATAAGGATTGTTCCAGTCATCTCCACTATGTGCATACCAATCGGATGAATTATCTGAACGCTCCGGTCCCAGTTCTCCAAAAAACTGTCCAATGGGTAGAATATCTTTTACAGAAACCACACCGTCTCTATTTACATCACCCGGCCAGATGCACCCATCGTAACAAGTGGCAGGTGCATCAATTACATCAACCGTTACTTTTACTTCTGCACAATCTCCATTGGAGGCAAGGCAATAATTAAGCCCGAATTCATCCGTGCCAAGAAAGTCCTGATTAGGAAAATAAATGAGCATATTGTATCCGGAAACATCTTCTCCGTTTATGTTGATGGTTTGCTGACCTTCTAAGAATTCCACTACCCCTGAATTAGGCTCATTGATTAATTCAAATCCATAATCCCGAAATGTAGTCGGATATTTAATGACTAATGGTGCGTTTTGGGAGGTGGTTAAATCAAAAGTTCCTTTGGAAGGAGCTTGATTACCAATACCAATTTGGACGGTCGTCTTTTCAAGGTTAGGGTTGTAATTACTTCCAATAGAATAAGAGAAATATACACCACCGGAATAATTGGGGTCGGGGGTGTAGGTAAAATTTCCACTACCATTGTAAGCCAGGTCTCCGGCTTGAGGTTGGGAAAATCCGCTCAAATGATAATTTCCGTCATCATTTGCTAAAACATTAAATGTAACGGGCGTATTAACGGGGGTATAAAATTGATCCGGAAAGGCAAGAATATTTGGTGTTTTGTCATAGACGGTGACAAATACTTCTAAAGAAGTTTGGTAACCATTAAAAGACGTCAAAACAAAGTAGTCTTCTCCGGAGTAGCCGGGTTCCGGAGTATATTGAAGTTCTTGATTGTCATTAATGACCGCTTCACCATGGCTCGGAGCCTGATCCGGAGCGATAAAATAGGCGTTCCACTCCAATGGCATTTTTACGTAAGTGTCCTTAAGTGTACCCAGTTTTACTTTTGTATCGCTTAATTCTCCATCAAAAACACTAACGGTGTACATTCCTGTTGCACATGTTCCTAAGTCATCACAAGTAGTATATTTGATTTGTGACATCCCGCTATATCCCGGTTCCGGAATGAAGTTTATCACATTGTTGACGACGGTAGCCATGCCTCCTTCACTAAAAGAGACATTTTTTAGAGTAAGTGGTGGGTGACTGGCAAAATCATTGTTAATGACATTCATGCCGGTAGCCACATCCACATCGGTGATGCCGTAGTCATTTTTTGGAATAACGATAGATTCTACTACATTAAATCGGTAAGTCGTAAACGATACGGAGCCTGGGGCATTGGAAATGGCTATTGTAAATTCATCAAATCCTAAATAATCGTTGTCCGGTGTGTACTTAATCTCATATTCTCCGCTTAGCTGTTGGGTGTAGGAATAAGTACCATGCTCCGGAGTTGCTCCACCTGCGATGTAGGGTGGATTCGGTGTGCTGACGATGTTCTCTGTAAAAGATTGATTTTTGACCACTAAGACTCTGCCTTCACTTTGGGCCTTTAAGCCAAAAGAAAGTACCGCCAACAACATAAATAAGGTTAATCGTTTGACTGGATTCATAAGCGGGACGTTTAATTGTGCGCAAGATAGGTATTTATTCGCTATTTTACAAGCAGAATTTTGGAAAAAAAGGATTAGTTTTCTCATTGGTTTTTATTTAATGGTATTAAGCACTTGGTTTGCAGTGAATTAGCGTCTAGTTGGTCAGCTCTATTAATTGAAAAAAATGGCTTTTTTTAGCCTTTCCCGCAGTAGAAAGAGCGATTCACACAATAATTGACAACCATTTATCGTGGTAACCATTCTCCGGTTAGACACATGACTATTATTTTTCAGATGTTCAAATTTGATGCCATACCTTACCTGTAAATAAAATTTAACATATCTTCTTGGGCTTGGTCTTTGGTGCGCTCCCTGTGGTCGCTGTTGGTCTTTGGTGCGCTCCCTGCGGTCGCTGTTGGTCTTTGGTGCGCTCCCTGCGGTC
>JANTGI010000061.1 GCA_024762995.1 Saprospiraceae bacterium
TGCTGCAAACAAGCTTTAGCATTTACCTTTGGCCAATAGCACAAAGCTAGGAAAGAGCGACTCCGTTGTACCGTCACAGCGGCAGATCGTTATACCAAGATGGATGATGTCAGCCTATTTTTCTACTGGTTCCTTTAATTTAAAGACTCGAATACTGCCCGCCTCCAAAATCAAGGAATCAATCCTTTCTTTTACATCTGCCCTTTCATCGATCTTTCGGGAGTTGGAATACATGTATTTGATATGGTGGTTGGTCGCTAGGTCTGTTATCCAGCCAGCCGGTAAATGGTCATTGGCAAATATATAACCTTGTTTATCAATCATATACGCAAAAACATAGTTAGAAGGGTCGTTCACAATGATGCATTTTTCATCCCTAGGCACTGCATTGGTTAATTCCTCTTGATAAATTTCCAAATCCGGAGGATAACCACCCATTTTGGCTGTCCATTTATCTTTACTCAAATCATAGCAGAAAAAAGGTATCGAAATGAGCAGAATTAGCGTCAAATACCGAGTAATTTTGTGATAATTCCACCAATATCGGATCCCATAGGCCACCGCCATAAAAAGAAAAGGCAGAAAAGGCAACATATAATAATCGTGATTTACATTAATCATATTTATTTCCAACAAGAAGTACAAAATAACAAATAACAAGCTGACAGTCAAGTAGATACCAATTTCCTTTCGGAATAATTTGTTTTTGAAATAGAAGAAAACAAATGTCAGCAAGAACAGCCAATGACCTTGATTCAATAAGACATAAGGAAACATGTGCTCGGCATGAGAGCGAAGGATTCTTTGACTCTCCCCATAGCTAATCTGATTATCAAAAACACCTTTTAAGATTCCATTTCCGGACCATCCGGGTATAACCCATTTATACCATAAGAATACCGGAATCAAAAACAAGAAGTAGATAATGGTTTGTTGGGTGGCTAAGCTGATATTTCTATGCTTCTTTGACAATAACAACCGTAAAACATAAGCAAAGCTGGCTCCACCCAAGATGATAAATGGAAGCTTCGCCAATGCCGCAATACTAATAAAAAAACCTGCCAGAATCGAATAGCCTAAACGCTCTTTCTTTACACTTTCTACAAAGAAATACAAATACCAGATACCGGCTGACAGGGCTAGATTATCCGGCAGCGGATTCACGGTATAATAATAAAAAACAGGCGAAAAATTAAACGCAAAGACACCCAAACTAGACAGTAAAGGACTAAAACCCAATGCCCTAAGCAGAAAATAAAATCCTACCAATGAGAATAATCCCAGTAAGAATATACTCACCCGCATAACCCTATTCGTCTCCCCAAATACTTTTTCAGCCATCGCCACTCCCCATTGTAGCATCGGAAACTCATATCGCAAGATATTGTCATGCCCATTATTAAAACTGGCAATTCGCGGATTAAAGATATTAGAATCATAACGATAAAAATTTCGTATATTCCAGCCGGTTTGACTTTGTCGCCAAGTATGGTAACCTGTCACACCTTTGTCAAATATATTCAAATGCATTAAAAAACTCAAAATCATCGTAAATACAACGATTATAATTGGGGCAGTTTTCTTTACTCTATCCATTTTTACTATTTTTGGAATTACTCGCAGAACTTGACATGACCCTCCGTAGAGTAATTTTTTGAACAAAGTTAAATAAAAACCTAAAAAAAGAGCCAGACGCTCCACATTTTGAGCAGAAAAATGGAAAACCTTTGCTAAAATATAACCATATCAGGTGGTGCGTCTGCCGGTGATACCGAAAACTGTTTGGATATTCAGGTTTTTAGATAGATGATTTGAAACCTTACGGAATACAATCAGCATGAATAGCCATAAGATTAGACAAAGCTTGAAGAGCGATTGTGCCCTTAAATGACAAAAACCAATAATATCTCAATGAAAGTATATTGTTATCTTTTTTAATACGGAGCCCTTAGTTAGCTTTGCTTCTGAGAAAACTTTAGGATAATGATAAACTGGAAAGCACATCCCTTTCTGCGGCTGTTATTGCCGTTGATTGTCGGGATTTGGCTTGAAGATTGGCTTCGTTGGACGCCAAGCCGGTATTTATTTGTGCTTCCTTTTCTTTTTCTGCCCTTCTTTTTTCGATATGTAGCCTTCAAAGTAGCTTTTCGGCACAGGGGATTATATGGGCTATTGGTCAATCTTTTTTTTATTGTTTTTGGTTTTGTATTGGTGAGTTATCGGCCGGAAATTTATCAAGATAATCACTTCGGCAAATATATAGATGGGGACAACTATTTGGTGGGCATCGTCGCGAAACCACCTACTCACAAAACTCGCTTGAATGCCCTTCTTTCGATAAAAGAAATAATCACCAATAATGCCACCCATGCCGTCAGGGGGCACCTTTATGTTTCTTTTCCCGATACGGCAAATATTCATTACGGGCAACTGATTGCATTGCATGTTAAACCAAAGCCCTTTTCTAAAGTGGCAAATCCCTACGCCTTTGATTTTAGACGTTGGCAATACTATCAAAACGTTCATTATCAAGCTTTTGCGAAAGAAAATCAATGGATTGTTCTGGCAGAGAATCAAGGCAATAGGATAGCAAATATGGCTTTTCGCTTACGCAAAAGATTCCAAAAAGTACTACACCGAATTATCAATAATTCCAGAGATGTCGGAGTGGCTTCCGCTTTAGTCTTGGGGGTAAAAGATGATTTATCGGAAGACACCAAAGAAGCTTTTTCGAGTACAGGCGCCATGCATGTATTGGCGGTTTCCGGTTTGCATGTGGGGATTGTGAGTATTGGATTACGCTACCTGATGTTGGCCATATTTGGTCGGGCGAAGGCACGACGTTGGTGGCGATTAGTATTTCAGTTAGCCGGCGTATGGTTCTTTGTATTGCTGACGGGAGCCAGCGCTTCTGTGTTGCGTGCGGGTGTCATGTTTTCGATTGTGGAAATAGGTTTGGCATTGGATCGTCGTGCATCTATTTTTAATAGTATCGCCGCATCGGCATTTTTATTACTACTTTGGAATCCGTTTCTATTATTTCAAGTGGGCTTTCAATTATCCTATTTGGCCCTTTCGGGAATTGTCTTTTTTCAGCCGCATATTTATAAATTATGGGTATTTGAATCGTCTGCTTTAGACTTTATCTGGAAACTCAGCTCCATTTCGATGGCTGCCCAAATTTCGACTTTCCCAATAGGCATTTATTATTTTCATCATTTTCCATTGTCGTTTTTTCTTTCGGGAATGGTCGTGGTGCCTGCGGCGACGATTTTGTTGCCATTTACGATAGTAGTTTTTTTATTTGATTTTTTAAGTCCGGCCATTGCAGATTTTCTCGGCAAGGCTTTGGCTTTCTTATATCATTTGAACACGGAATTTATATTCAGATTGAGCCATTTTGAGTGGATGAAATTAAATGATATCTATTTTAGCAAATGGACGGTCTTGTTGTGTTTCGGAATGATTGGAAGCATTGGGGCTTGGATAATTTCCGGACGTAAACAATTGATATTCTATGTGTTAGGACTTTTGACCTTGCTATCTTTAGAAAGAAACGTGCTGAAATACCAATCCGCCAATCGCTCCGAAATAATTTTTTTTAAGGTACCCAAAGCAGATGCCATCGGTTTTATCTCCGGGCCCCATTTAGCGCATTATGATCGTGATTCGCTTGCGCAAAAAAAATGGAAATATGCTACTCAAGCTTTGAAAATACGCTACGGGATTACCCAAGAAACTCCCCTTTCGGAAAAAGTTTCTTCCCCGGATTTTGGTCTCGTTAAAGCCAATAACTTTTGGAATTATAAAGGAAGAATCATTGAGATGGTACCACCGATACTTCCCGGGCCAAGAGATTTTAAGTCAAATATTATTTACGTGACCGAAAACTTAGACACCAATACTTTGAGTCACTTGAATGCAGATACTATTCTTTTGGGTAACCAAGTCTCTCGAAAAAATGCGGAACAAATCAAGCAATTCTTTTTGGAACGTGACGTCATAGTCTATAATCTTCGAGAAGAAGGGGGATGGATAATTGATAACTAAAAATAAAACTATGCAAAATCCAATTTTAATTTACAGCAAAAAAGAGCGCTGGGGTATTTTAAGTTTAGTGATGCTTAATCTTGTCCTTTTGCTCATCTCATTTACTTTCACCACACCCAAGTATGAATTTGATCACCAAAAACTCCTGGCCTTTCAAAAGTCAGTGGATGAAATTTATGCACTTCACCCGATAGAAAAAGAAGTAACTCCGGTAGCTAGTTTGTATCATTTTGATCCCAATAAAATTGAATTTGAAGAACTATTAAGTTTAGGCTTCTCCAAGCGAGTAGCAAAAAATATGATTAATTACCGCTCCAAAGGCGGTCATTTCTATAATGCGGCATCTCTCCAAAAAATCTATGGAATGGATAGTGTATTCTTTGAAAAAATAGCCCCTTTTATTGACATTCCTGAAAAGAAATGGGCGACTAATTATCCCCAAAAACATCCATCTTCGAAAGTCCCGAAACCCCAAAAAGCATCGTTTCCCTTTGACCCAAATACCGCTACAAAGTCCGAATTATTATCCCTAGGTTTCTCCAAAAGAATAACCAATAATATCATTAATTATCGAAATAAAGGCGGAAAGTTCTACAAACCGGAATCATTAAAAAAAATTTATGGTATGACCGATGATTTTTACGCAAGTATCGCCGACAACATTCAAATAAATAAGGCACAATTCACTGATAATCAAAACATTAACTACCAAAAAGAAACATCCAAAACAGTCGGAATGCAAGCAAAGAAACCTAAAAATATTTGGCCGAAAGGCAAGACATTAGAGATTAATTCTGCATCCGTCGAAGAATGGGACAAGCTGCCCGGAATCGGTCAATATTTTGCCAAAAACATTGTACGTTACCGTGAAAAACTAGGTGGGTTTTATGACGTGGGGCAGGTGGCAGAAGCTTATCGTTTACCGGATTCCACCTTCCAATTTATTCGACCATTCTTAGAAGTAGATGCTTCGAAAATCCACCGATTTAATCCACAAACCGCCGATTTTAAAACCATTAATCATCACCCCTATATCACCTACGAACAAACCAAATACTGCATGAAAGCCCAAAAGGGAATCCGCCTAATGTCCAAAGAAGATTTCTTGACAGTCAAGATTTTTACAAAAGAAGAATTGGAACGGGTCGCTCCCTATTTTTTGTTTGAGTAGAGTCAAGACATGCCTTGCCACTATTAGCTAAACACTCACTCCCCAAATACAAAAAGACAACTTTAAACCCTATAAAGTTGGTCAAAAATCTTTTTATATCTACTTTTGGCAGTGGTTTCCATACAGTACCCGGCGCACAACAACATACCGAAAAAAACAACTCAATTATGTCTAAAATTTCTTCCTTATTTGTCACTCGCCTTTATCGGGCGCAACTATCGGAATTGGGTACAGCTCCCGACCCCGAAGAATTGGAAAGATCCTGCTGGAGTATTGCTGAAGGGGATGGTGCCGGGCAACAATGGAGTGAAGACAATGGGTATCCCGGTTATACGAGCTATGCTTCATTAAATGACTTAAGATATTGGTTTCCTATTTTTGTGGATTTGGTAGAATTACTGGATAAGCACGTAGCGGCTTTTGTGGAAGATCTTCAATTTAATTTGGATGGTCGAAAGATTACCTTAGATTCTATTTGGATAAATATTTTGCCGAAAGGCGGTATCCACACCTCCCATTTGCATCCCAATAGCGTTATCAGCGGGACGACCTACATCAGTGTGCCCAAGGGGGCCGGCTCCATAAAATTTGAAGACCCGCGCCACAGCAGGATGATGGCCGCTCCCACTCGAAAAGCCGACGCACGAGAAGAAATGCAAAATTTTATTTATGTCGAACCCAAGGTGGGCGATGTCCTGCTTTGGGAAAGCTGGCTACGCCATGAAGTCCTCATGAACCAAGCCGACGAAGAACGCATCAGCGTCAGCTTTAACTATGGCTGGGAATAAACAAAACAAACCCACTAGCCGGGAAAAATCGAGCAAAAAACAGGTGTAAAAAAAAGAAAGGGACTGCTTCAAAGTGGGTTTTGGAGAAGAAAATTAAAGCCATAATGAAGACCAACAATGAATGATAGCACACGCTTATTTGGTTATTCAATCCAAACTTCGTACCTTGCTAAAAGTAACTAATTCAACAACTACAAAAGAGAAAATATGCCCTATTTTAAGCGGATTTGTACGTCCCTTCTATTCTTTGCCCTAATTTCCGGTCTTTCCGCCCAACACAATTGGATTCGCACCAACCCCGGTGGCGGTGGCGCTATTGCCATGGTCGGAGCCACCAAATCAGGCCTAATCGTCGCCGCTGCTGACCTAAGCGGTATCTATACGTCCGATGATAATGGGGCTACTTGGCAAGCGCATGGCAACCTTCAAGGACTGACACAGCCCCACATCTCTTCTTTGGGATTTAATCCGGATGATGGCAATACATTCATTATGGGTACCGGTATCGGAGCCTTCAAGACAACGGATGCCGGACAAAATATCTATCCCGTTAATATCGAACTCCCCCCCAATCATGGATTAGGCTATGTCGAAAGTATCGGAATGTCCCCATCTAATGCCAATATCGGCTACATGGCGCATTATGCCGACTGGCTCCCTGAATTGTCTTTCCTGAAAACGACTGATGCCGGCGAAAATTGGTCAATTGTGACCACATCAGGCATTCCCGATACCGCCAGAATTACCAAAATTCTTGTCGATGCCAACGACACGAGTATCGTCTATGCCCTTACGGGAAAAGCGAGATTCGGATGCTCCGACCCTTATCTGTATCGCTCTACCGATAGTGGTCAAAACTGGACCCGAATTGCCACGACTTTAGGTGCTATCTTAGATTTTGACTTGCATCCGACCGATCCATTAACCATTTACGCAAGTACCTTCCAAATGAATACCAATGGCTGTGCCGCCGAAATGTGGAATTATGCGGATGATGTAGGAAAAACCTACATCAGCACCGATGGCGGTACTAGTTTTAGCCAATTATTCGGCAACTTCGGCGGAATCATCAGTGTCGGCAATGACCCTAACAACATCAGTATTACGGATATTTTGCTGGACAATGGCACTTGGAAAACCACTGACGGTGGAACTAGTTGGGCGCATACCGGATTCCAATCTGACTGGTTTATAGGCTGGACGAATACAAATTGGGCCTATACTTTAAGCTTTAATGGGCTTGCCAAAACTTTGGTGAAAGACCGATTTGACCCTAATAAATTGTATGGTTCCTTTGGGCAATGGGCTTGGAGTTCAACCGACGGTGGCGACCATGTCAATAATATTTCCACAAAGGAAATCAGCCTCGGTCACTACCTTTCTACCGGCTTGGAAAATGTAGAAGCCAATGCGCTTGATGTCAATGATTCTGATCCCAATTCCATTTACTTAGGCGCTTATGATTTGGGCTTTTGGTATTCCAAAGACCATGGAGCATCATGGAAAAGAAGCCTGCCCAATAACACCGATTACCCGGATTACACCTGGTGGGACGGTGGTGGTTCCAATTGCAATTTTGTATTGAGCGATCCGGCGAATGCATCCGTGGTTTGGGCATCATTCGGACCGAGTCAGCCCAATACCGAAAGTGCCCTTTTCAAAAGTACCAACTCCGGAGAGAACTGGGTCAAAAGCAACACCGGACTCCCCGATTTTGCGCCAACAATGCACGGATTATCCATTGACATCCAGAGTAATACAAATGCAAGAAAATTATATTTAACCCAAGGTGGCACAGTGTGGAAATCCGCTGATGGCGGGGCATCCTGGACTGAAATATTTACCAATAATGGCAATGGTGGTTTAAAATTTACGGAAGTCGATAAATTCAATGGGCAAATCATCTATGCGGGTGGAGAAGCCGGCTTTTTTCGCTCAACGGACGGTGGCAATACATGGTCGGAAGTAGGCCTTTCGGAAATGCGTTTCAGCACATCCATACCCAATGCGGTGATGCGCCCGGATATTGTTCCGGAATCTGATGACACCGAAGAAAATCCCCCTATTGCGGCTTGGAGTGGAGTCTTTGAGATTAAGGCAGATCCGAATATCCCAAATCGTGTTTACGTCGTCGCTCATGGAGAAGGCAAAGGGCTTTACCGGAGTGACGATGCCGGTACAAATTGGACAAAATTATATACCAATGATGAGATGCGCGGCGTGGCCATTTCCCCCGGCAATTCGGATATTATCTATACATCTTCATCTACCAACTATCATTCCGGCGCACAAAGCCCGGCATCCTTAGGCATCTTAGTTTCTTATGATGCGGGAGCCACATGGGCTTTCGCCAATGACGGGATGGCTTGGTCAAATGGGGGCCGCCTGGCAATAGAATCCGGTGCTAATCCGCATATTTGGGCTTGGGTACCGGGCACCGGTTTGCAACATGCGTTGATTCCCAATTTTGTCTTACCGGTCACCGTCCTGTCTCCATTTTCCGCAAGGCTCCAAGACGACTCGGTTTTGCTCCAATGGACGACATCCGAAGAAGTCCAAAATGAAGGTTTTGAGATCACCCGCTCGAAAGACGGCATCCAATGGGAAGCGCTGCAAAAGATCGCTCCAAGTCCCCGTAAAAACTACAAAGTCATTGACCACCACCCTATTCTTGGTCTATCTTATTATAAGCTGACGCAAAAAGATTTGGATGGCCACAAAACAGATTTGGGTACGGTCTCCATTCATTATAAGCGTAATAATCCACCGGTGATTTACCCCAATCCTTGCAAAGGCATCGTCCACATAGCTTTCGCCAAAAAGGAATCTAATCGCCATCTTGTCCTACGCCTTTACGATAATTTGGGTCGTTTACTGCTTTCGCAAAACAACGATAACCAACTGAACATCAGCGACTTACCTAAAGGCACATATCATTTGGCTATCCGGTCAAATGGAATGGTTTGGCATGAAATGGTGGTGCGGGAGTATTAGTAAAAGTTGTAAGTGTTAATAATTCTTCAACTCAGAATTTGTGATTTTTCGAGCCGTCGAAAAATGGGGATATAACGTGCTTTTATAATGCCCTTACCACCAAGAAAATGCTTCACATTGTTTCATAAATCAAGCATTGGAGAACTATAGGGCCCAAAATTAGTCCGACCCATTGAACCATAAATAAAGACAAGACAAATATGGCATCAATCTACCAACAAAAATTTAGCACAAAAAAAATTTCTAAATTCTTCAAAAAACCGGAATGGCACAATTTTAGCGTATTGGATAAGCGTTCCCCCCTATTTCCCCCCAAGTACTCTAAGAATGGAGAAAGTACCTTTCTCTTGGGGTACATTTCTGTTTCAAAACGTATTATTTAAATGAGAAAGGACGTTATCCATTGGCATAGCGTCCAAAAAAACTTGATTGATGGGGAAGTTAAAACTAATCATCGTCCTAGCCTTTTTTATCCATAGCTTTTATGGCTATAGTCAGGAGCAACTAGGCATTCGGATGGACAATTACACGGGAATGGATCAGGCCTGGACGAATCCGGCATTTGTAGCTGCCAGCCCACTCACCTTTGATATTCACTTAGTTGGTTTGGGGATGTTTGTAGAGCAAAACTACGGCTTTATTCACAACACATCTATTCTAGACATGAAAAGCAAAACAGATTTTGTATCTGCTTTGGATTTGGATGGCAAACCCGTACCGAAAGGGGCTTTAGTGGGTGATATTTATGATACACCTAACAAGAAATTTGCAAAATTTAGCGGAACTTTAACCGGGCCGTCTCTAATGATTAAATTTGGTGGACAACACAGCGTTGGTGTTTTTACCAACATGAGATCCGCTTTTGCCGCAACAAAAATTCCTGCCATTTTAGGATATTATGCCTATGACAGACAGGACTACTTAGATGGATTTACCGTCACACCTTTTAAAGGAGCCGGTGCCATTTGGAATGAAACCGGGATTCACTATGGTATAGATTTGGAGCGTAGCAATGGATCTATCTCTTTTGGTGGTAACTTAAAGTACAACTCCTTTCTCGAAAGTGGTTTCTTTGGATTACAAGATGAATTGACTTTTACAAAAATATCGAAAGACTCTTTATCCATTAATTATCCGGCCGTTGAATTTGGGATTACGACCGGCAACATCAACCACATCTCCGTAGATGCCAATAACAAAGATGTCTCTATCGGCAATATAGGGCCGCGAATTTATGGACATGGCTTTAGTGCGGACTTGGGAGCTTCTGTACAAATTGAAGATAATGATTTGGAAGGTTACCGTTGGAGAGCGGGTGTATCCGTATTGGACTTTGGAATGGCCAAACTCAACAGCTATTCAGAATTCCACTCTTCTTATCCGATACCTACCGACCTAAACCTAGACTTCAATGACCTGCAAGATGCCAAAAGTCTAAATGAATTAGAGTCTAAGATTAGTCAAGCGGCACTCGGCGACCCTAATGCTTCACTCAAAGCAACTTCTTTCAAGATGGGGCTACCTTCAGCGATAAGCGTTCAGGGAGATTATCAATTTATTCAGAATGTCTATGTTGGTGGTACGATTGTCCAACCATTTGGGCTATCTCGCTATAACTTGACAAGGACTTCGGTATTGGCTGTAGCTCCAAGATACGAAAGCAGATACTTTTCGTTGACCGCACCTGTTGTCTTGAGAGATTGGAAATCTGTAAGAATGGGACTAGCCGGAAGACTTGGGTTTATTTCCTTTGGCACAGACAATCTGGGTTCTTTTATTAGAAAAAGAGACTTTACGGGTACCGATTTTTATTTTGCGATTCGCCTAAATGCTATTAACTTGCCGAATTTCTTATCCGGCGGGGGGCACAAACGCGGTAAAAAGTCCAAACTTGGTTGTTATAGCTTCTAATAAAAACCACTAGTACTTTACGCGCCAAGACCCTTCCCGTACAAATTACTTGCGTATGGATTCCCCTTTCACCTTTATCTGCAAGCCTTTTAACTCATTGACCTTGAACGAGTTGTATGAGATTCTAGCCTTGCGGCAAAAAGTTTTTGTTGTGGAGCAAAATTGTCCTTACCAGGATTGCGACAACAATGACCAGCATGCTTTCCACCTATTGGGGCAAGATGAAGACGGCAATATTGCAGGATATGCTAGAATTTTTCCGAAAGGAATCGCCTATCCTGATTATTGCTCAATTGGACGAATAGCCACTCACCCGGCCAGTCGAAATCAGAATTTAGGGAATCTCATCGTGCAAGAAAGTATCAAGCACTGCCAAAGTTTATTTGGCGGTGCTTGTTCTATTAAGATTAGCGCGCAAGCGCATCTCGAGAATTTTTATGCCAAACACGGTTTTAGGGCCACCGGCCAAGTCTATCTGGAAGATAGCATTCCCCATATATCCATGATTCGATAGACACTAACGAGTTACTTTTTTTCGTACCTTTGCAGAAACCATCATCTGTAATTCTATTTTTAGGTAGAAAAAAGACAATTTTCAGCGCTCCACCTAAATAGTTTACAAAGAATCACGTGACATTGGACGAAGACTACTTTTACGACCCTAGAAAAAAAACCAAGATTACCGCCGGTAGTCAACGGGCTCATCTCATTGATAGCTACCGCCACAAAGGAATGCGCAAAAAACTCGTTCAAGAAATTCAAAAAAAAGGCATTAAAGATTCGCGTATTTTGAAAGCCTTGAGCATACTCCCAAGACATTTTTTTTTGGACAAAGCGTTTGAAGAATGGGCCTACCAAGACAAGCCCTTCCCCATTGCCAAAGAGCAAACTATCTCCCAGCCCTACACCGTCGCTTATCAAACCGCCCTTCTGAATGTGCAAAAAGGCGACAAAATTCTGGAAATTGGAACCGGAAGTGGTTATCAAGCTTCCATTTTGAGCATGTTGGGGGCCAAAGTCTTTACTATTGAAAGACAAGAAACCTTATACCTTTCGGCCAAAAAACTTAATCGAGAACTAAAAATCCCGCGTATTAAGTTCTATCACAAAGACGGATTTGAAGGCCTACCCCGCCTTGCCCCCTTCGACAAAATTCTTGTTACTGCAGGAGCCAAAGAAAAACCCGAGACCTTGCTCCATCAACTCGCCATCGGAGGCCAAATGGTCATTCCAATCGGAGAAGAAGTCCAAGTGATGTACCGAATTACTAGAAAATCCGAGACACAGTTTATGGATGAAAAATTCGATAAGTTCAAGTTTGTTCCCTTTTTGCCCGGCTTAGAAAAGGATTAATTTAGGCTCAGAGACTCTGAAATACTGCAAAGCACATCCACAAAATGTAAAGGAAAAGAGAACCGATGGAGCTATGAAATGATGGACATTCAAGAGTATTTCTAATCTATAAATACGCCCAACTATGAGTTAATCACTTAATACCCAGAGATTTATACCTATACCAAGCTCCGGTTATTTGTTCGTTGCAAATTTTATAGCACCCTTATTCCATTCTTCTGCATTTTCTAAATTTGGAATTACATCTTCCACCTTATCTACAAAAGTCCACATTTGCAAATGTCTTTCGCTCATAAAATTTTCACTTACACATTTTTCGAGCATTTCTTTCAAAGGATTATAAAATCCATTAGTATTTAAAATAATAATCGGCTTGGTAAATTGCCCCAAACGTTTTAAAGTGATGGCTTCTAATAACTCTTCAAGAGTTCCACTTCCGCCCGGCAAGGCGACAAGTCCGTCAATATTTTCTAAAAATCTAGATTTCCTTTCGTGCATAGTATCAGTAAATTCAAAGTCCGTAACTTTTTTATGTGCCCATTCAACATCAGCCATAAATTTTGGCATTATTCCTTTTATCTTTCCGCCATTTTCTATTACGGTATCTGCGAGTTTTCCCATTAACCCTGTTGCTCCACCACCAAAAACAATTTCAATTTTCGATTTAACCAGTTCTTTTGCTAATTTTTCGGTTTCATCAAAATAGGTGTTATCAACTTTTGCACTAGAAGCACAATAGATGCATATTTTATTTATTTTCATCCCTTTATCTTCTTAATTTTAGCTACCCGTATTCTGCTTATGCCTACCGGTCGATTCAAAAAAAATAGGTAATCACAAACATCACCACCGTAACGACAAACCCCACCATAAAAACATTGTAAGAAATCGTCAAATACTTATATTTTCGATCCAATATCTCACCCAAAGAGTAAAGCGCAGCCGACATACTCGCAAAAATGGCCGATCCATCCCGCAACATCACATCCAATTGTTTTTGATAATCGCTCTTTTTTAACTTCACAAAATCCATAAAAGAAAATAATTGCTCATGGGGTTGCGCAGAATTGGAAGGCAAATTAGGTCGAGAAGACAAGATCGCAAAAATCAATGAGCCGACTGCTGCAATCAAAAATATCAAAATAGGCACAATAACCATTGGATTCATGCTTGTTGCCACTTGTCGATACTTGTAAGTCAACAATGAAATCAAAATGGATACCAAGATAGAATTCACACTAATCATGATCCGCGCCTTGTTATCTGTAATTCCTATCAACTTGGTGTGATACTCGAAACTAGTCCTAAAAAAAGTCTGTATCTCTCGACTCGGCTGACGGCTTATTCCCCCAAATAACCGAGTCGTCTCTCCATCCTTGGCTACTTTTTTGCTCACTTGCCTTTCAAGATTCGCTTGATTTTCCGCAAGGATAGTCTGATATTTCGCTTTCGCAAAATTAGAATGCAACTTAGTCTTCTTTATTTGGGAGTAAAACCAAGCTCTCGACACGGATTTGCCAACAGCTTCTTGGCGAACGAGTTGCAACTCTAGACGATAGAGCGGCAAATAGGTCGATAACCCGTCTCCCAAGACATGACTTGCCCAAGCATCCATATACAATTCGCTCGCTTCAGACGGCGATTCTTGTCCGTTAATCAAACAATCAAGAATGAGCGATTTTTCATCCAGCTTCAACGAAGTGGTCGCCAAAAACTCTTGCAATTGGCGCCCGGATGCCTCAACAGGCTGCTCATAATTTAAGCCAAATCCAATCTGCGAAAAAAGAGCGGCAACTTGTGCGTTCACCACCACGGACTCCGGCATATTCTGCCCATGGCCTAGTTCTTGAATACGTTTAACAAGCCGTTGGCTCAAGGCCATATTATGGAAGGCCAATTGGGGCATAGGATGCTCCAAGTACCACTGGGCGACATAGTGTTCGGCTGCTTTTAAAATAGTCCGGTCATTCATGGATGAACTAAAAAAATAGTTTTATGAATCGTAAAAGTAGTTAATATCAAAAAGAATTCGCCCTTTTTACATCATTTTCTCCAAAATTCCGCACAGATTTATTCCCTTAGCCCAAATAACAAGCCATTAACACATAATTTTATAATTTCTTTCCAAAAAACTCAACATCCCGGCAAAAAATGAGTTATTTTAGTAATTATTTACCTCGGGGCTTATAATGTCACATTTGATTATTTTCTGCCCCTTTCTCAAATCTAATATTAAATGGATATTCTTGACTTGCTCAAACAACAAATGACACCTGATGTCATCAATGGCTTAACTCAAAAGATTGGAGCCGAAAACCCACAACAAACAGAAGCTGCCGTAGATGGTGCTTTGGCTACTTTGGTCGGAGCTATGAAACAAACTACAGCAGACCCTGCAAAAGGGGCTTCTTTTCTTAATGCTTTGGATCGTGATCACGATGGGAGTGTTTTAGACGACATTACAGGATTTATCGGTGGCAACTTTTCCGGAAATCAAAGAGCTGCCAACGGTATGGGCATTCTTAATCACCTAATGGGTAACAAACAAAATGGTGCCTTTGATATGCTTTCGCAAATTAGCGGCCTTTCTTCCAATCAATCCGGTAATCTAATGGCAACCTTAGCTCCTTTGGTGATGGGTATGCTTGGCAAACAACGAAGACAAGCCACACAAGCAAATGCCGGTGGTTTTGGTGTTTCTGACATCTTTAACTTATTAAACGGCAGCATGAATAATAACAGACAGCGTGTCCAAAATCAAAGCATTGTCGAAAAATTCTTAGATGCTGATGGCGACGGAAGTATCATAGATGATATTGCCGGAAAAGTAGGAAAAGGCTTATTAAATAAGTTTTTTGGAAAATAGATTCTAGCCTTACCTAGTATCTAGCAAAAAAGATTGGGAGCAGACCGGCGTTTTAGGGCAAAACTAGCAAAAACTCTACAGCTACGTATTTTCTCACATCGTGCGGGTCTGCTCCCTTTTAACCTGAGTTCGATTAAAGAGAAAACAAAGTAAATTATCCTTTTTTAGATGGTTTCTAACTTTGTTTTCTGAATCCAAAGGTTTCGTTGAACTCAGGTTTTTACCAACACCCACCCAAAAGTCAAGAATTAGTGACACCGGTGTTATCGTAATGCCGTTAGACCGAAACACCTCCTGCCTTCCGCTAGCGCTAGGCAGATCGAAACTAGTGGTACAGGACTAAAACAAAAAAAGTCCGGTTCCCTTTCTGGAAAGCCGGACTTTTTATTTTGAGCGCTTAGGCTACTTTTTACCTTTGTTTTTCGCGGAATAATTCAACTTAAGCTGTCCGGATTTACGGAGCTCCGTTTTTACATCAGAAACAATACCCATCGTCACATCCCCATCTACTTTCAAAGAAGTAAAAATCATTGGCCGTTGTGGCTCAGGAATTTTGGCTTTGAACTTCTCAATAAAAAACGGAATCTCATCCACACTGGCAAATTTGTCTCCAAGTTGCACTTGCGGCGCCGTACCATATACAGCTTGATAATTCACCAAGGGTGTACCAATATAGATGGTATTTACTAAGTTTTTATGCTCTAGCTTAACCAATTCCGTAGCATAAGGGACAGCATTTTGCACCATGATGGAAGAATCTCTCATCTTTGTTGCTACCATAAAAAAGAAAAGTAACATAAAAACGATATCCGGTAAAGAAGCGGTCGATACTGCCGGAGTTCCTTTATCCGTTTTTTTCTTAAATTTTGACATAATTGCCTATTTCAAATGTTGAGAAATTATTTTTCTTCTTCACCGAAAGCCGTTGGCTCTGCTTCAGATAGAATAAAAGGATATTTACTTCTAATCTTCTTTTTCTGCTCTGTGGACATATCTTCGCTATAAGGTACTCCGTAAAGCCTTTGGCTTTCGGCATCCCATAGCTCACGATATGCTGCTTTCAATTCGTTATACACCATTATATAGGTCGCATATTTGGTACCCCTGTCATTTTTTAGGGAAATAATCGCCTTATTGGGCGCTTCCGCCAAATCTTCACGATGCGAAGGGTTAGCAATAAACTCCTTAGCTCTTTCCCGCAAGGAAGTGATGTCTTCGGGCTCTCCACGTACCAACAAATCATTGTTCGCATTCACGAGTACAGCAAAGACATTTCGTTTATTCAACTTGACTTCTTGTGCATCGTCTTCTGACCAGGGCGGCAACTTAACCGTGATACCCGTGTCCGGATTCATGGTGGTGGTTACGAGGAAGAAAACAAGCAATAGGAAGGCAATATCAGCCATTGAGCTGGCATTGACTTCATTATCCATTCTTTTGGCCATAATGCTTTATTTAAAAATTGAAACAACTTCTGAAACAATCAAGCCTAAAAAAGCTAACACCAACAAGATCACTGTGGCATTCACACTGCCGTTGATATATTTATAGACTCCCGGCGTGATATTCGCCTTTGTAATGGTATCTTTCAATGATTCCGGAGCGTCACCGGAAGCCATCATGATCAAGACTCCTACAATGGCAAAAAGTGCCAAAAATCCCAGCAAAGTCTTAATCTGCTTCGGATTCTCAATAAAATATTTGGCAATTCCCATCACCATCGCTAAAGCACTAATGGCAATCAAGGCGTAACTCATAGCCAGACCGAAGTCATAATTACCATTCATGGCTAAGGCAACATGGGCTATTGAGATAATCGCCCCCACCAAGAAAGCCACCAATTGTCCTCTTTTTAACAAAAAATTATACATATCATCAAATTTTATCCCTTTAGCCTTTTGCGAAAGCTAAATGAGAATGGTTTAAAAAAAGGATTTACTTACCGAAGATGTTGTAACTAGACAACAAATCAACCAATCCAAATGATGATTCTTCCATTTTTTGGGTGATTCCATCAATTTTTGAGACGATATAATTATATAAGATTTGTAGGATAATCGCTACAATCAAACCAAATACAGTAGTCAATAGGGCCACTTTAATACCACCCGCAACAACAGAAGGAGATAAATCCCCGGAAGCTTCGATATTATCAAATGCGCCTATCATACCGATTACCGTACCCATGAATCCTAACATCGGAGCCAAAGCGATAAACAAGGCAATCCACACTAATCCTCTCTCTAATAGTCCCATCTGTACTGAACCATAGGATACGATGGCTTTTTCTACTGCGTCAGGACCTTTTTTGACATTTCTTAGTCCTTCATAGAGGACACTTGCACTTGGACCGGGAGTTGCTTTACAAACTTCCATCGCTCCTGACACATCACCGGACTTCAAATGGTCATCAATTTTAGCCATCAATTTGTCTGTATTTGTGGAGGCAATACTCAAAGTGATAATCCGCTCAATAGCAAAAGCAAGACCAAAGATTAAGGTCACCAGTACAAAGGACATGAAGCCCCAACCACCATCAATGAAATATTTTTTTACGAGCTGAAAGCCTTGTGGGCCGGTGGCAGCTCCGGTGGCATCTTGAGCCATTAATTCGTGACCAAAAAAGATGGCCAATCCAAAAACAAAAATTAGGGCAACTAATTTACGCATAGTCAAAGGTTTAACATTTAAAGATGAATTATTCTCACGCAGTGTTTCAAATGGCGGAGAGTAAGGGATTCGAACCCTTGGTACACTTTTGGCGTACACACGCTTTCCAAGCGTGCTCCTTAAGCCACTCGGACAACTCTCCATTATATTGAAAATCAACTACTAAAAGCACATCATTTCACGAGGCAAAATGACTTACTCTTTTCAAGTCTCCCGCCTGTAAATATCACAGACAAAAAAAGATGTTTTCAATAGTCAGCCGCTAAAGTATTATAAATTTTGGAATTCCTAATGGTTTTCCGCTAAAAATTAGCTTTTTTTTACAAAAATTTAGCTTTCTGCCCCAAAAAACAGCTTTTCAGCGTTTTTTGTAGTCACTTCTTCCACTTTTTTTGGCGCAAGCCCCCGAGTCTCCGCCAAATGCTCTAACACATATTTTACATAACTACTTTCGTTACGTTTTCCCCGAAAGGGGTGCGGGGTCAAATAGGGTGCGTCCGTCTCCAAAACTAAGGACTCTAAAGGAATATCCCGTATCTCATCTTGCAATTTTGCATTTTTGAAGGTCAAGACACCCCCTATGCCGAGCAAAAAGCCCAAATCAACAATCCGCCTAGCTTGCTGCGCACTTCCCGTAAAACAATGGAAAATCCCGCGTACCTTAGGATTCTTAATATCTTGCACCAACTCAATCAACAAATCCAAAGACTTGCGCGCATGTATAATAATCGGTATGTCTAATTCTTCTGCCCACTTTGCTTGCACCAAAAAAGCTTCGATCTGTTGTTCTTTAAAGGTCTTGTCCCAATACAAATCAATCCCTATCTCCCCTACGGCCACAAACTCTCGCTCATCTAAATACTTCTTCACAATCGCCAATTCTTCTTCGTAGTTGCCCTTCACACTAGTCGGATGCAAACCCATCATAGGATAACAATACTGCGGATAATCCTTTTCCATCTGAAGCATCGGCAAGATGCTCTCGCTGTCTATATTCGGCAAAAAAACTTTCGTAACGCCGGCTTCTTTTGCGCGCTGTATCATGGCCGCCCGATCCGCATCAAACTGCCGGTCATATAAGTGGGTATGTGTATCTATCATAGTACGGTATAACGATATAACCATTATTCGGTTTTAACAAATACGAAGATTTATTTCCATAAAACTTGGTATATCCACTATTTTTGAGAACTTTGCCTGATGCTTATTGCCGATAAGGGACACAATCAGAATAAATGTCCATAATTAGGCGAGATTATTTTGAGATTAGACAAGGCGGGAAGAGCGATGGTAGCAGGGCTACCAGAGCG
>JANTGI010000062.1 GCA_024762995.1 Saprospiraceae bacterium
TGCAAGTCCAGCTTACCAATCTCTCCGCCGGCTACGAGCTTAGCAATCTGGTGTCATCAACCTGCCTGACGCCTAAAAAGCAAAGCGGTAGGCTGGCAGGCTTCCAAACTTAAAATCTGCGATTATCTGCGGTATAAATCTGCGATTATCTGCGGGAAATTTCTTAATCGACTCTTTTCCTGCAAGTCCAGCTTACCAATCTCTCCGCCGGCTACGAGCTTAGTAATCTGGTGTCATCAACTCCTAAACTCCTAAACTTCTCAACTCCTAAACTCCTCAACTCCCAACCACCCAAATCTTCCCCCCATCACCAAAAATTAGCCCCCCATCCCGATAGCCCCATTTTCCCTTTTGCGCAAGCGGGTAGGCGAGTGGCTTCAATTCCAGCGGATTTTTATAGTGATAGATTTGCCCTTTTTTGTCTAGGACTAGAAGGCGGTTGCCCGAAAATTGAAAATCTATGTATTGTTCGTTGCCGAGTATTTTCTGTAATGATTCACCGATTAGGGAGATTTTGTAGATGTTTCCTTTTGCCGAAAGGCAGTAGATATTTTCTTGGTTGACCAACATTTTTTTGATGATAAATGAGTCGTCGGTATGTAGGTTGATGGGGAATGTGCGTATGGGTGTGTTTCGGTCTTTGGCCATTTGCGCAAGCTGCATGTCTGATGCGTCATATACCCAGAGTTGATTGTTGCCGGCATTACAGGTGGCCGTGATATTGTTGAAGCCCCAGTCCGCCAAATTGATTTCTGATAAGGGATTGAGTGTGCGGTCGAGTAGGACGATGGTTTGGAAATCTTCATAAAAACAGATGGTGGCGAGTGGATCGCTTACATTAATGGATGTAATGGCGCCTAGTCTCGAATTGGAATATTTGAATTGGACTTGGTTTTGGGTATTGAGCTTGATTAGTTCGTCGTCCGGCGAAACGATGTATAACGCATCTAGTTGATCAATGGCGAATTGTTTGTGGTCGATGATGATGGAGTCTTGGGTGGTGGTTTTTGGGTCGGTATTTTGCGGAAGCTGACTATGGATACCACAGGCACTAAGGATAAATAGTCCCAGAATCAGACTCAAAAAATTGAATTTGTAGGTCATTTCCATCAAATACGGCATAAGAGTATTGGCTTAACCATTCGCCTAAATTGATATAACGGCTTTTACCATTTTTTAGTGTCAAATCGACTGGGATGTGGCGATGGCCAAAAACAAAGTAGTCATAATAAGTGTCGTCTAGTTTCTTGTTGGCATATTGAGCGAGCCATTCATCTTTGCCGAGCCAGCGATTAACGTAGTCGTGTTTTTGGGCAGAACGACTTTTTTTGGACCAATAATTGGCGATACCGATACCTAGATTGGGGTGGATTCTGGCGAAAAGCCATTGGCAGACGGGGTTGGCAAATATTTTTTTGATGAATTTATAGCCATGGTCATCCGGCCCTAATCCATCTCCGTGTCCTATCAAGAATTTTTTGCCGCTTATCTCGATGCTTTTGGGCTTGCGCAAAATGGGAATGCCCAATTCATCTTCAAAGTAATGGAACATCCACATATCATGGTTGCCAATAAAAAAGGTGATGGGAATACCCGCATCGGTCAATTCTGCCAGTTTGCCGAATAAGCGGGCGTACCCTTTCGGAATAACTTGTTTGTACTCAAACCAAAAATCGAAAACATCTCCCACTAAATAAATGTGGGCTGCATCGTCTTTGATATGGTCCAGCCAACGGACAATTTTTTGCTCTCTCTCCTTGGAAGTGAGTTGCCCACCGGTGCCTAGGTGAAAATCAGATGCAAAATAGGTCTTTTGTCCCATAGCGGGCAAAGATAGGGAAAAATGTGGTTTGGGGCATGCTAGCAGATTCGAGCTAGGAGTTCATTTCGTTTATTTTTGGAGCAGGGGACTTCGCCGTACACCAATTCGATGATGCCGTTATTGGAAAGACCTTTGATATGATTGAGGTTGACCAAATGTGACTTATGGCAAGCGAAAAAGGCTTGGTCCTTGACCATTTCGGCAAATTTTCCGATGGAGTAGGAGCTAAGTAGGCTTGTTTCGTCGGTGAGAAAAATCTTGGTGTATCCATCTACTCCACTAAATCGGATGATGTTAGCCAAGTCTATAAATTTAATTCCTTTTTGAGAAGGAATAGCTATTTTTGGGGACGTATGGGTTTGGGCGAGTTGGGAGAGCAAATTTAGGTTTTGGCCTAGAGAATTTTTGGCTTGGATATTTTTTTTGGCTTGGTGGACGGCGTGGATAAGTTCATCGTCGTCGATGGGTTTGACGATGTAGCCGATAGCGGCATGTTTGATGGCTTGGATGGCATAGTCGCTGTGGGCGGTGACAAAGATAATCTCGAAATTGGGAGACTCTACTTGCGCTAAAACGTCAAAACCATTTAATACCGGCATGGTGACATCCATAAAGACCAAGTCCGGTTGGGTTTGGTTGATGACAGCAATGGCCTTTTGTGGATTGGTTAGGGTATCCACGATGTTTATTTGTGGAAAGAGTTTTTCAAGTTTTATTTTTAGGCCTTTGATGGCACGCGGCTCGTCATCGACGATGATGGTTCTAATGGTTTGCATGGCTGAGTATTTTATCTTTTTGGATGGGTAGATTGGGGATGTTTTGGGGTTGTAAGTCCTTGATAACCAATTGGATAGTGGTTCCATCTTTATGTGTGTCAATGAATTCAAAGGAGATGTTCCACTTTTGAGACTGGTTGAGCAATTCGATACGTTCTTTAAGAATTTTGGAAGAAGTAATTCGATTGATTGGTTGATTGTTTTGTAGTTTTTTAGATTCTGTGATTCCGATGCCATCATCAGCGATGGTGATGGAAAAGGCATTGGCGCTGAGCTTAAGAAAGGAGATGATTAAGTGTCCGGGAGTTTGTTTGTGAAAAATTCCATGATTGATGGCATTTTCGACAATCGGTTGGAGCAGCATCGTAGGGATTTTATTATGATTAATATCCAGCTCCGGGTCGATGTCAAAATGAAAATTCAAATGGGATTCAAAACGCATTTTTTCTACGGCTAAGTAGGTTTTTAGGAGTTCGATTTCTTCAATTAGGCTGGCTTCTTGCTTGCGCGAAAAATTAAAAAACATCCGGACAAGTTTTGAAAATTGTACTAAGTACTTTTCCGAAAGCTCCATCTCATTGCAGGCCATGAAAGATTGGATGGCGTTTAGAGAATTAAAAACGAAGTGCGGATTGAGCTGACTCCGAAGTGCATAGAGTTCTTGTTCGATGCTTTTTCTCTGGTTGGATAATTTTCGTTCTTGTTGGGCTAATAAATATAAATTGTATCGGTAAGCGATGAAGGCTAGTAGCCCAAGAATAAATAATACAATTAAAATTTGAATCCATAAGATCTGATACCAAAGTGGTGTGATGACAAAAGAAGTGGACTCCGTGATGCCGTTTGATTGAACCATTAGCGTATAGGCATTGGGGCTAAGGTCATTGAAGGTTAATTCGGCGGTATTCATAGGCGTCCAGTTGGGGACGAAAGGGAGGAGTTTGTATCTCCATTGTCGATTGGGACTGGTCGAGAAGTCGATATTGGCTACTTGTATTTCTAGTTGGTTGTTGGGTGTGTAGGCAAATTGGGACTGCTTATTAACTTGATGTTGATTGTAGCTAATTTTACGAAAGTAAATATTAAGAATAGATTTTTTAGAATCATACACTAAAGGGGAGATGGCAATCCCTTGGTTGTCCGCCGTGAAAAGATGTTGATTTTGGACAATTACTGACTTGGGGTGCCGGGAGAGTAGCCCGTCGTTTTGGGTGTATTTTTTGATGAGTTTAGGAAGGCCGTTTGGCGTGGACTGAAACCTTAAAACGCCATCGCTTGAGGCCATCCAAAGTTGATTGTTGGTGATGTAGTTATCACGAATCGAAAGGAACTCCGTGTTTGGGATAAGTCTAATCTCTTGTAAATCAGTTTGATATGCACCAAATCCGTTCGTGCTGACAATGAGTTGGTGGTCAAAGACGGACAGATGTATGGCCGGCTTGTCGAAAGCTGTTTGGTTGAATTGGATTGGCAATATTTGTCCGTTTTTATACTCCATTAATCCATTAAGCGTCGCTAGAATAAGCCGATTTTTGAAGATAATAAAATCTTTGATTCCGGTATGGCGGATTCTGTGCATGGACTTCCAAGTTGTCGTGTCGATGGTCTCAAAATTGGTCGTGGAGATACCGAATAATGTATCTTTAAAAAATATTAAATCCCGTTTTGGCAGAGACAGTGTGTCAATAACAATTTTAATAATTTTTTGTGGGCTAAGAACATACATGGCTTTGTTCGCAAGAAAAAATGTTTTGTCGAGACTGTCGATATGCACGATGTTGTATAGGACATCATCAAAATTAAGAATCGGATCAAAGGCGTTTGTTGATTCATTAAATCGGAAGACGCCTTTTCTAAAGACTGACGCAAATATCTGTCCTTTAATGTTTGTGAGTCGGTTGATTTTGTGTCCTGCTAGCCGGTATTGGGAATGGATGTTTTGATGGGGCAATAAGTAAATACCGTCTGTCAAAGTACCCAGCCAAAGATTGCCATTCCGGTCTCGAATAGATACATGAGCATGGTATTTTTTGGGAATGGAATTAATTTGCGAAAGCTGAGCATCAGGGGAGAGTGTGGCCGAAAAATCTAAGCCAAATATTTGAAATTGTTGATTGACCTGATTCATACGAATTAGGTTGTCCGCATAGGGTAGCGGAATGCCAAAATCTGAATATTTATAGATTCTCCTATGATTGGTTCTGGTATCTATGGTCGAAAAATACCGAAGCCCTAGTTGATATAATATGCTGTCTTCGATGAATTTATAAGCATTGACGGTAGTTGGGGTAGCCGAAGCATCATCAATAAAAATTTTCGTCCATTTCCGAAATTTTTTGGGATTGGAAGTCCACATATTGACTCCGTTATGTTCTTGGAGTTCATAATATTCTTTGTTATCCGAAAAGGCAATGTCATTTCCATTGCGGTAGATGACCCATGGGTTTAGGACGGAGGTACTATCGGCATGTTGGAAGGTATAGACGGAGTCATTTTGGATGTATCCAAGCTGTTTGGCTCTGGTGAAAAACCAAAGTTTGCCGTCTGGCGTGAAACGCATATCCCAAATATCATTGGCCGGCAATCCGTCTTTGGTCGAAAAAGTCTTGAACTGCGTGCCATCGTATTTGACAACGCCATTATCGGTGAGTATCCAAATAAAACCCTGTTGGTCTTGCGAAATCCGGTAAATATGATTGCTCGGTAGGCCATTGTTGACGCTAAAGTGGATGGGTTGCTGAGCAACCACCAACACCGTAATCATTAAAAAAAGCGAAGTCACAAAGGTTTTTAGCACTCGGGTTATAGTTTGAAAAGCGAAAGGGAAACAAGCCGGTTTTACGGTAAAAAACCTTATTTTGTTGCCCTTTCGCATGATGTTTATTGGGTGGTTGAGAATTCGACAATCGGGCTGATTTTAGATTCCCCGCCATCTCTGGTAAAAGCTTTGACGGCTAGTTCTTCTTTTGGTTGCTTTGGCGTGACCAAGGCGTAATTCTCTTCTGTTTTTGAAAATTGGTGCAAACGTCCTTTTTTATCCTTACGGTAAATGACGAAAAACGCATTTTTATAATTGGATGGATATTCCCACGATATTTTCATTTTTTTATCTTTTTGGGCGACCTTTAAGTTGCGGACAATCGGGCGCACTCCATCGTCATAAGGCTTGGCTGATACGGCAAAAGCATAGTCGGAATACAGGTCACTATCATCTTTGGCGCGTAAGCTGTAATAGTAGGTTTGTCCTTGTTTTACCTTGGTGTCCACGTAATTTTTCTTGCCTTTCGGAATGTTGGCGACAATATTCCAAGTACCATTTTTTTCCGTTTTGCGGTATAAATAATGTGAAACGACATCTCGGCTGCCACTAGGCGCAAAAAATAATTCTACCCGGTCTTTATGGACGATGACATTCTTGAAAACGGGTTCGACCGGTGGAATGGTATCCAACCGTTTGACCTTGAGAATGTCCGAAAATTCAGATTGATTGAAATTATAATCCAATGCCCGAATCCGATAATAAATGTAAGGCGTCAAGGAATTTAGGGTAACCGTATCATGAAAAACCGTTTTTACAGGATGAATGGTCGTGTCTTGCGGGTCAAATCCTTCTTCAACCACGGAAAATTCATGCTCGGGGCCATTGGCTCGAAATAGTCGATAGCCCATTAAATCTTCTTCTTTATTCAACTCAATATTTAAGGTCACAACGCCATTAGAGTCAATCTTACCGGAGACAAAATTGGGTTTTGCAGGCGGGACAGAATCTATCAAAGTCACAAAATAAGCAAACGAAGAACTCTTATTGCCGGCCGTATCAATGGCTTGAATGACATAGTAATTGGGTTGATGTTGGACAAAGGTCGTGTCAATAAATTCTCTGGTGTCTTTCGACAAAATCCCATTGCTAATGATATTAAATTGACCTTTGTTGAATTTGCCGCGTCCGACCAGAAAGCCGTCCAAATCTCCATCCATCGGTAGTTGAACGTCCCATTTTAGGCGAACTTCTTTGGCATTGATTTGCTTTCCCGAAAGGAGTTGGGGGCTTTTCGGTGGCGTTAAATCCCTAGGCGTACCCTTTGCATGTCCAAATAATACTTTTTCTCCGAAAGGAGATTGACCATAAAAACGGTATTCATATTCTTGATAATTGACCAGTCCGGTATCCACAAATGAATTGATACCTTGTTTCCCAAGATTAAGCTGAAGGGCTTTGTTGAGTGGTACCCATTGGCCGGTTTTAAGATCCTTTCTTTCCGCAAGGACACCGCTAACCATATCCTCTTCTTTCCAGAAAAAAGATAATTTGGTGTCGCCTTCTTTTATCCATAAATCCCTTTCGGAAAAATTTTGTTGCTTGGCTTCAATCATCGAGAAGATTGGATTGATTTGATAAATGGACGTGTTTTTAACCAGCTCCACTTTGTATAAATAAGTTGCACCGGCTTGAACATCCCGATCCGTGTAGGCCACGCCCAAGGCTTCTGCTACCTTCGCATCTTTGATGGCAGACATGGCAAAGATGACATACTCAAAATTTTCCTTGGCCTTTTGATTTTTCAAATCTTGGATGCCTTCATCTAAGGAGAAATTGCCACCGGTCTGTTGGTTGCGTTGATCATAGAAATCCTTGGCTAATTCTAAGAGATCTTTGGTCTCTCCGGTGGCCTTTTTAAGGGTTTTGTCCCAAGCTTTTGGCGCAAGCCCTTTGGTTTGAGCAATGACCTTATATTGTAGTTGGCTTTCCTCCTTTAATCCTTCGGTTAGGATGGCTCTTTTGATGATGAATCCGTATTCAATGCCGTCAAACATAGCTTTTTTCTGGTCGGGGAAAAAGCGTAGTTCAATATTGCCGTCTTTAAATCGGCTAATCACATTGATGTCTGTGACCGGTTGGTCTCCCTTTTGGGCAAAAAGAACAGAGACCGACAAAATGGCCCAGAGTAACAAAATATTTTTTTTCATGTCTTTTAATTTTTTTGAAGGGAAGGATAGTGCCTTTTTGAAAATGGATTCTAAAGGCACTATCCTGATTTTTTTAGAAAGAAGATGTTGATGAAGTTTGCGGTGGCGGGATGTCTCCCGTATAGAAGGTTTTGTTGATGGTTTGTCTGACAATGCTTCCATCCTTCTTTGTGGCATTAATCCAACTTCCATTTTTATACTCCTTTAATGTAGCTGTGACAGAAAAGTAATATTTTGTGTCAGCCAGGAGGTGATTCACCACAGGAGTCGGTGGTACCAAGTTGGGTGGTGCCGGCGGTGTTATCGGTAAGGTTAATATCGCACCGGAAAGTATAGAGGTATTCTGTGTCGCACCGGGATGGTTAGAAGTGGAACCCGTCGGACTTCCGCCTTTGCTAGCAGATGAACTTGATGCAACCGGTGGATTATTGGTTCCACCGCCTATTAGACCGAAAGGAGGCATATTCCTAGCCGAACTTGTCATTGGCGTAGCAAGTCCTTTAGTATAAAGCTCTTCTCCTAGATTATTAGGTTCATGAGATGCAAAGATGACTGCTCCGTTTTCTTTGAATTGCGTACTGGCAGTCAATTTAAATGTTCTGGTAATGATGCTGCCATCTGATTGTTGCTCAGTTACGTCAAAGGCTTCATTCAACGGCAGTCCGTATTTGACCGCTAGCGGGGTTTCAAGCGGGAAGAAGGAATATGTCGTCGGATGGATGTACTTAATGAGATTCTGCTCTTGGTTCGCCGCCGCATCTTCTGCTGTATAAGTTGTGTTGGCGTTGGTTGGTCCGGCATTGTCACTCTGCGCACAGTCGTCTCCCCATTCAAAGTCTGAATGGAAGCTTTGATTGACTAAATAGTGGTGTACAATGTGGTTGCATGGAGAGTAGCTCCAATTACTCCAGTGACCTAGTGGGTGTGCTTTACTTGTCCAATGTCCGATTTGTATATATCCATCCAAAGCACCCTGTACGTAAGTGGGTCTTGGGAATTTGCCGTCGAGCCATCCGCCGCCTTTGACGGTCGCTAGGTGCCAAGTTCCGGTTACATTTCCTTGGTTGTTTTTGCGTTGAACTTCTGCGTTTGCGGCTGCGTAAAAGCCGATGTTTCCACGTGCTCTGTAGCCGTTTAGCCCAATTCTTTGAGAAGTGTTGGCGCAGTTTTGGCCATTATATTGCAACATGGAAAGGTTGACTTCTGCACCTGCATTGAAACCCAAGTCGATGTAGTATCTCCCGGTAACATGTTTGTTGACAGATTTATTGACGCTCAAACCTACGCCTAGGGCAAAACCTTTACCTGTGGCTGAATTGGCATCTACACCGGTCACAGAAGGGAGGCCGGGGTAATATTGCCAGACGTCATAGTACCCATTTTTAAATTGTTGGCTAAAACCACCACTTGGCGGGTCTATGTCGTTGCCGAACATCAGATAGCTGTATAGATTCATACCTTTGATTGTAGCGGCATTGGGTATGTCTGCCGTGCCGTATTTAAAGTACCATTTATTCGTTTTACCTTGGATGTCCAGTACCAGCGATTGATTGTTGGCGACGATGTCCGGTGCCTTGTTGATATTGACATTTGCTGCAAAGAAAAAGTGCTTGTCAGGGAAGTTGTAGTCGGCTAGAACACTTCCTTTGATTTGAGCTTTTTGTCTTTTAGAATCCGGCGTGATGGGCGCTCCTGCATAGAAATCTCCCATAAAACCAATATTGATAAGTCCACCGCTACTTGAAAATTGTCCCGTTAATCCAACATCCGCATTAAACGTATTCGGATCCGGTGTGGTGCCTATTTTGGCCAGGACCTTAAATCCTTTGTAGGTGTATTTTGGAGCAAATGTATAAGTCGTGCCACTGATTGTTGCTTCCATGTTATTGAAAGCACCACCACCAAATCCATAGAATGCCACACCCGGCAAAAATGGAATACCCGGTGAAAAAGTGGCATCTGCTTCTACGCGCCAGTAACGGTAGTTGAAGTTTTGTTGATAATTGGTGTTTCCAAATTCTGCCAACGCCGTAATGCCAATCGCTGGTGTTTTAAAGGTCGCATTGAGGCTTCCTTTAAACCCATCTCCAAATACCGGGTCATTATACCGAAAGGCAATACTACCATCAATGGACACGGCCGATAAGTGGGCGTAGATGTCAATATTGTTGATGTGCGTACCGTGGTATTTAGGCTTGAACCTTCCATGAGCCGACGGGCTTGTATTTTTGTCCACACTTAATTCTACACCAAGTTGGCTTCTTCCGCCGATTTCTTGCTTTAGGTTGACCACGACATCGAAGTCTAAATTTCCGTGAATGTATTCATGGGGGGCCGTATTCAAGGCATGGAAATTAATGTGCTCAATCGTTACCGGAAAATTCGCTAATTTTTTCTGGGGACTGGCAAAACTCCAGCTTCCGGCTGTAAACAGCATCTTGTTTCCGTCGGAGTGTGATGAGTTGTAGCTGAATCCCAGATTCTCAAATCCTAAGTCAAAATTGACATGCTTGACCGGGCCTAGTTCGACATCGTCCCAAACAAAGTTCCCGTTCAAGGAGATTTCAAAAGTCTTTTTGGTCGAATCAATGTAGGCGACAATTTGTGATGTCGGCTGCAAATCCATCTCCCCTTTTAAAAACTTCGCATAAATGGGGCCGGTCGGCTCAATGGTCAATTGGAAATAATTATTTTCACCGGGTGCTTGAGCTTGACTCAGTAAAGCAGTGTATTTTAATGGATTGGCAATAGAATCGGGGTCTGTAGCGGGCAAAGCAATACGCCCTTTAATGCCAGCTTCCGTCAATGAATTGGCCACCATGTTGACATATACCGTGTCAATACTTGCGGCCATATCTGCAACATTGACACTAGGAAACTGTCTGACATTTGTCGCTTGCGCTAAAAAAGTAAAGCCGGTATTATTAATAATGACATTGTTCAAGGAGACTACCGGAGTCCCACCCGAATGGGTTTCCCAACTTCTCGGCATACTCAATGATGCATTTTGCATGTAAAATCCCCGGAATAAATTGGTTGTTTCGGCTCCTGCCGGATAATTCTCCGGAAAGACAATACCCGTTGGGTTGCGGTAATCGGATAAGTCCATCGTAATATTAGTCACTGAAAGCGTCATGCTGTCACTTTTAATAAATTCAGCGGTAGGGAAGTTACCTACTAATAGGATGTCATCCCAATCGCCGGCCACTCCTACAAAATTAGCGACCGCTCGCTCGCCGTTATCCGGAGCAGGAATGACCCAATCTCTGGTAAAGGCGGCATCTATTTCTAAGCCAAATTCATCGAATCCATTTTCATCCCATTGGATGTAGCAGCCGCCGCTGGTCGGGTTGGTTGGTTTTTTGAAGGTGTAGGTGATGTCGTTGTTGAGATTACCTACGGTCAAGTCTTCTACCAACTCGATTCTGGTTGGTGGCATAACAATTTGAGACGGGTGAAAAAGGATGTCTTTGGCGATAAATCCTACGGTTTGGTTTTGGCCCCAACTTGCTTGGAGTCTTCTGCGGGCGACCACGTTAAATTCTGATTTATTGGCTCTAAAAACCATTTCGGTGATGGCTAAGGTGTCGTCGGATTGAAATTTTAAGCCGAGCGGCACTCTTTTGGGGCTGGCGACATAATTGGGGCCATTGTAGTCAAAACAAATATTGCCCTGTGCATCCATCCACTCGACGAGTGTGTCCGCCAAATCATTGGTCCAATTGCCTGTACTAGCCGCATTGGCGACTAAATCTGCCGGAAATTGTGGCGTATCTTCATACGTTTTCACCACGATTACTCCGGTCTGCAAATGCTTCAAAGAATCTACCGAAATATTCTCGAAAGAGACTTCTACCGGGGCATTGAGCCAGCTGATATAGACGGAGCCTTCTCCGGTTAGACCGCTGTTGGTGCTGGAAACATCTGTAACTGCGACGGCAAACTCGCCGTTTTGACCGGCATAAATGGTGTCATTTGCGGCAACGCTCGTCGTATTGGTACTATCAATATTTAGATCTTGAATATTTTGTGGGACATCTACGCAAAATTCCTTGACGCATTGCCCGCCATTATACCCTGTTTTGGGACTGACTTCTATGTCGATACAAACCTGTTCAGGAATTTCATGTGTAACACTATATTGGTGCTGAAAAGGGCCATTATTGACGATGGATTCTTCGCTATGGTCACTGTCCCAATTAATGGTCGTGACGATATTATGGGTGGTTGTATTGATGTTGTCGTTGCAATTCATGACAAAATCCCGAAGACTGAGCACATTGTCGAGTTCCAGCTTGCGCGGAAAAAGACTTGGCTCAGGCTGAAAAATGGTTAATGAAGGCTCTTGCAAGGAATTGGTACAGGTGCAATCATCTATTTCGATGTCATCATCCGGCGCTATGACAAATCCTTTGGCAGGGACAAAACCATTATTTCCGGAAACGTATAAATTATCATCCAATGTAACCGGTTTTACACTCCAAGCATACCGTGTCGGCTCGGTAGGGGCATCCAAATCGGCCGGCCACTGATATTCCGTGCCATCCACGGGCTCTTCAATAATCGGATAATTGGTAAATAACGCCTGAGCCGGAGATTGGTAATCAAATACCTGAACAACAACCAAAATGTATCGTACACCATCTTCTGCCGGTGGGTCCGGGGTCAAAGGAGACCACGAAAAGGTAATGTCCGGTACCAATTGGGAGAAAATGGTGTCATTAGCCGGATGGGGCGGATAGATGAGATCCGGCATGTCATAGTCTGTAATGGTCATGGGTTGACAGACCGAAGGGGTCGGTGTGGATACAATGTTTCCGTTCAAATCCAATAATTGAACACAAAAAGAATAACTTCCTGCCGGGAGCATCCCCGTCTGGATGAGCTGATTCTGAAAGCTATTGCTATGGAAAATCAGCGCCGAATAAGGGATGATTTCATCGGCTAAAAAAACCTGCGTACCAATTTCGAAGGTTTGGACTTCGACATTGTTATTGGTTTCAAGTACTAAATCGCCATCCAGAAACATTTTTGTCTTGATGATGTAATCGGTGCCTTCGAGCGAAGGATCGGCATTTTCAACCGTTAGTTCGGCTATTTCTTGCCGATCAACCCACAAGGCCAACTGGGGCGTCGGGTGGGCATCGACATTCAGGCTAACCGTCGCTTGGCCTGTCAATTTTGCCGTAAGGCTGGTGACCAATAAGACAATGGTCAAGTAGTTAATTAGTCTTTTCATGCTTAGAATTTTTGTGAAATGGTTGCTTGGAATTTGTGCTCTGTGAGTTTTGCGTTGGGGCGATAAGAGCCGTATTGATTGACATTTAGCGAGTAGCCAAATTTTAAATCTCTCTTTTTGCCCATTTTGTATTTTAGGTTTAATTTGGTTCTGATTCTGCTGTCGGGGGTATAGATGCCGCGACTGATTTTGCTGTAATTGATGGATAGTTTGGGATTTAGTTTTTTATTGAAAAGCTTGTAGCCGATCTGCATACCGACATTCCATAGCTTAAAATTGATAGTCGGTGAGTTGTTTGTCAGGTATAAACCGGAGTATCGGATGGTCAAGGGTTTGTTTTTGAATTTCATGCGGTAGTTGGCCGAATAATTGGTGCTGGTTCGGTCGGCATAATCGAGTATTTGGATGTCATATTGCTTGTAGCTTCCCATTCTCCAATTAAGACTGATTCGGTGCTTGATGGCATCGGATTGGAATCGGTAGGAGGGCGCCAGACTGATGCTCTGCTGGACAAATTCAACTCTTTGGTAAAGGTTATTATCATTGTTGGTCATTCCGAAGTTGGAATAATTGGCCCTTACGGAAAATTTCTTGCTAAACTTGATGTTGGCGGCACCGGCACCGATGAGTTTTTGGGTGGGTAGGATGTTGGTTTGGCTGATATTGTTGGTGCGAATCCCAAAACTTCCATTCAATTGGATTTTATTTTTGAGCAAATTAAAAGCCGTATTTATCTTATAATCCAGCAAGTCTTGCTCCATCGCAAAATATCCGGCAGGGCTAAATCCCGGGCCGATGAGTTTTACTTCTCCACCGATTTTAAAGTTTTTGCCCTTGTAGTCAATGGTGCTTTGATGGGCATAGTCCATGCGGCTGGTGGCATTCAGAGAGACGAACTGGGACAGCGTGGCCACTTCCGGAATAGGTATTTCGATGGTGTCCGCTAGGGTGTTTTGGGTATAGACCGAGCCGGCAGTTTCTGTTTTTATGGTAATTTTTTTGCCTAGTTTGAATTGTATGAGCGGGGAGACGGTTAGAGCATCTACCGGCTTTAGGCCGATGGGTTGGTTGATGACGGAGAAGGGGTCATCTTTTATTTTGACGACATTGATGGTAAATTTGGAGCCTTCCACGTGCCCAAATCCAATCCGACCGGCTAAAAGTTTTCTTTGGTACATGCCTTGGATGTTGAAGATGGAGTCGGGTTCGATGGCGGTTTGGGTTTTGCCGTAATTTGCCGAAAGGATAAATCGGCCCGGCGTCAGCTCTACGCCCGCCCCGAAAATCTGAATATCTCCGGAAGTGAGATTAGAATATTGGGGCATGTGGGCGCCTAGATGCAACTGAATCCACTTGTATTTGGGGTCGATATGGATATTGTTTCTAGGATTTTGAATGTAGGAAACCAAGTTTTCGTTGGGTATTTCCGGAAGGCTGTAAGATTTTTTTCGATTACTGATGTGCGCCCCAAAACCTAGGGAAAAGTACTTGCCTAGTTGGAGATTATAACCGGCATTCAGTGCAACGATATTGGATTCGTACCTTGGTCTGAAGTTGGGATAGTTGATGGTCTGAGCATCATATCCGTTGTAGGAGACCGACACAAATCCACTTTGGGAGATGAATTTTTTCTTTTTTTTTTCGCTTGCGCAAAAATAGAAAGGGGGATGATGCACCCGAAAAGTAATGTGAGAAGGACTTTTTGCATTATTGTTTATTTTTGCGAAAAATGAGAATTTTGGTTTGTGCCTAGAGCGGAGCAAAAACACCACCAGTTCTACCTATATATATGGTGGATTGCTTGTGGGGGTAAGGTGATTTGATGAAAGGGGGAGTTGGTTGGATGAAGGAAATGTGTGGGAAGGGCGAGAATTGCCTGAGAAATCGAGTACTATGGGGCAATCGGAGTTTGTCCCCCTATGTTAAAGGATAGAACACGGACCAGCCTGTGGCGCAGCTGACAGGTTTAACGGATCTGCACGGATTTGCAGTTCTAAATTCGAAAAAATACTCCAAACAAAATGGGAATCTGTGGGAAATCTGACTAAATTTACGTCAGTAAATTATCCGTGAGAAATCCGTTCCTGTTTCGCTCGGAAAATCCGTGCTTTTCAGTTCGATCCGTATAATCTGCGTTCTAACACCCATTTGTAGTTCTTTTGATAAAAGATAGGGACAAAACCCGACTGCGCCCGATTCATTAAGGCCAATTGACCGATGTTAGACTGCTATTATAGAGCCGTCAATTCTCGTAAAAATGTTGGCTATTCTATTTTTTTTGGAAAAAAAATTGACATAAAATAAATTTTGGACTATCTTTGTAACTCATCCAAAGGATATTCTTTGATTTTCCAGTAAATCCGGAATAAAATTTGGTTTTCGTTAAGTCGATGTTAATAAGATTTGAAAAATTTGGATTTTTTAGATTTTGGCATTATCTTAGCACCATCAATCACAACGGCAATCTTGCCATCCATCAAAACCTGACGAAGTATAAGTATTAGTTCTACATTTTGAATTTGGATTTTTTTTACTAAAAATGTTAGACCTATGCAGTACGCACCTTTGACTGATCAGGAGTTGATTGCCCTATACCTGAAGGGAGATGAAAAAGCTTTTAGCCAATTACTAGGCCGTCACAAAGCAAAAATTTACAGTACCATTTATTTGTTTGTTAAGGATCATGCCCTTGCGGAAGACATCTTTCAGGATGTATTTATCAAGATTATTGATACCTTACGTAAAGGAAAGTACAACCACGAAGGCAAATTTGTCCAATGGGCATCCCGTATCGCCTATAATATGTGTGTGGATAACTTCCGTAGAAACAAAAGACGTGCACACATCCGTCCTACCGAAGAGTTTGACATCTTTGATGTCCTACAAAACTCAGAACCGGGAACCGATGAGCACATGATTAAAAGCGAAACACACGCAAAAATCAGAAAACTCGTTGATTTATTGCCCCCGGAACAAAGAGAAGTGGTCATCCTAAGACATTATGCCGATATGAGTTTTAAAGAAATTTCTGCGCTGACGAGAGTCAGTATTAATACGGCCTTGGGTCGGATGCGCTACGCATTAATTAATATCCGTAAGATTATGGAAGAAAGAGAAGTCGTTATCTAATATTCGTCAAGGTGCTACAAAAAAAGCAGGTATGATGAATTTCATACCTGCTTTTTTATTGGCGCTTGCGGTAGATTTGGTGGATATATCGGGTACATCTCATTTTTCCGCAAGGATAAAAAACACCGTCAGTACCATTCCGGTTGATGATTTATCGCCCGGCTTGTACTTTTTGCGGATTGTTTTTGACGGGCGGATGGTGCAGGTGAAGAAGGTGGTGGTGGGGAGGTAGGGGATGGAGTCGGCACAATTTATTTGCCTATGTTCTAAAGAGAGAAGGGAAGACTATCTAAATAACGGGCACTTTGTTTCGATAAAACGTCACCCTGTTCGTTGCCGACTCTGATCGAGCTTAATCATCACACTTATCATCAGCGTAAACATCATCAAAGATGTCCCGCCATAACTGACCATCGGTAAAGGGATGCCAATAATAGGGAATAATCCCATGGTCATCCCAATATTAATCATAAAGTGAAAAAAGAGAATTCCCGCAAGGGCATAACCATAATTTTTAGAGAAGGAGTGCCGTTGCCTTTCGGCCAAAAAGGTCAGTCTCAACACTAAGCCTAAAAATATTAAAATGGTCATCGTAACACCGATAAAGCCTTGCTCTTCTCCAATAGTGCAAAAGATAAAGTCGGTACTTTGTTCGGGGACATAGTTGAGCTGAGTGAGTTCTCCATTCAAAAAACCGCGCCCTGCCAGCCCGCCGGAGCCAATGGCCATTTTGGATTGAAGGACATTGTATAAAGATCCCCGCGGGTCGCATTTGGAAGGATTTAGCCAGACATTAATTCTTTCTTGTTGATGGGGTTCTAAGATATGATCATAAAAATATCTAGCGCCATAGACGATTCCTATCGCAATCAAAAGGGTAGAAAAGTGAAAAACAAGCTTTTTTAGGTTTCCATTCTTAATGTATAAGACGACTCGCCGGACCATGATTAAAGCCAGCGGAATAATCGACCAATTGTATTCAAAAAAATAGAAACCAAAAACCAGGGCAGCAGCAATCATTGCATATTCTTGCCATATTTTTTTGTCTTTACGACTAACCGCAAACACTAAGCCGGCTGCCAATAGTACCAATAGAATACCATAACTTGGATAAATTAAGCTTAATATGAATAAAGCCACCAAAATAAAACCGATTACATAGATTGTCCCATTTAAGCCCTTTCGGTAAAAAAGAATGAAAAAGGAAGAAAAAACTAAAGCAGAACCGGCATCCGGTTGTAGCATAATCAAAAATACGGGTAAGGCTAATAGGCCAAAAGCAATCAATCTTGTTTTTGGATTACTCATGTCATCCGACGGCCCACTGAGTGTGGCAGACATCGCTAAGGCGGTTCCAAACTTAGCAAATTCTGAAGGCTGAAAAGAAAATCCGCCAAAGGTGTACCACGAGGTAGCTCCCTTGATGCTTGAGCCAAATATCAATACCCCTATTAACAATAAAATACCTATCGCATAAAAAACAAAGGCCAGTCCGCTCCATACTCGGGCATCCAAGACTTGCACCAAAAAAAATAGTATGATAGAGCTTCCCACCCAAAGGGTTTCCTTGCCTAATCCCCTAGACAAATCAAAAATGGATGTCGTGTTTTCAGGAGAATAGGTGACCGCATAATACATTATCCATCCCAAAATAACTAATGAGAAAAACAATGAAGTGGTCACAATGTCCAGCTTTCCAAGTCTTGGATTAGCCATTCTAAGGGGTGGGGGTTTTAATGAGATAAGATTTCTTCAATGCGGATATTCGCATCAAAAGCCGGTAAAGCAGAACGATAATATCGTTTGATTTCGTTGGTTGCGGCAATTGCTTCTAATTTGGTCAAAAAAGCCCCTGCTCGCAGTTTGTAATAAGGTTTTACATGGGTCCATTCGCAAGGATATTGCGGAAAACGACCGGCAAAACTAGCGTAAGCTGCCTCCACTTTTCGGCGGTCCGTAGAAGCCATAACCTGAATCCGCCAGCCTTTGACCACCGGATGGGCTTTATTAATTTCTATAAATTTGCTCATCATTCGTTCAATCATAAAATCTTCCGAAATATTAATCTGAGCAAAGCCACTAGAAGCTAAAAAGCCAAAAAATAATACAAACAATCCTTTTTTTATCACACTTTTGCTTTTGCGTCTTCAACAATTTGGACACAAGATGAACTGCCAATCCTTGATGCGCCTGCCTTGATAACGGCTTCGGCTGTCTTTAAGTCGCGTATCCCGCCGGATGCTTTGATGGCAATATCTTCCGGTAACATTTTGCGAATCTTGGCGACCATCTCCGGTGTAGTGTCCACACCGGTATATCCAGATGATGTCTTGAAGATATTAACTGAATATTTGGTCACGATGTTGCACACTTTCTTCAGCTCTTCATCGGTCAAAAAGCCTACTTCGGTGATTAGTTTAATAATTTTGCCCTTTAGATGGGTAATCATCGTCACACTTTCTACATCGCTTTCTACGTAGCTCCAATTACCGGCTTTAATGGCCGCCACATTAATAACTACATCCAACTCATCGGCTCCATCGTTTATCGCGCGCTTTATCTCTTCTACCTTAGCTGCGGTGGTTGAGTAGCCCATCGGAAAACCAATAACCGTAACTAACTTTACCTTGCTTTCTTCTCCCAAATACCCCTTCGCCTCCTTCACGTAGTAGGGAGGAATACAAACGCCTTTGAAATCATACTCCTTGGCTTCTGCACAAATTTCTTGGATTTTTTCGGAAGTTGTATCCGCTTTGAGCCATGTATGCTCTAAATATTCGTTGATTTTCATTCGTTTTTGTTATTGGGGGATTAATGTTATGATAGTGTTGTCCTGCCCAAACAGGTTACTTGCCCAAGCAGAGCACAAAGTTAATGCTTTTTAAGCTTAATTTTCATTTTTTTCAATAAAACTCTTTCCCATGTTAACAAATTATTAGGGGTGGCTTTGGTTAAGTT
>JANTGI010000063.1 GCA_024762995.1 Saprospiraceae bacterium
ATCCACCTTTGTCGACATTAATGGAAACCTCCTTCTCGCTACCATCTAGCAAAAATAACAACTGATCTTTGCCTAATTTTAAGCTATAAACCCCTTTGCCGGGGTTTTTTGACTGTATTTTAAAATGCCCATCTTTTGATGCGATGCCCTTAGCTACTAACTGGGGTTTGGAGTTATTATAGGGGATTCGTAAGATTTCAACGGTCTCATTACCGGTCGCATCTCCCAAAACACCTGATAAGGTAAAATCCCCTGTGTTCGGTGTAACGGTAGCCACTTCGGCAGATGTTGTTGAAGGGGTATTGGCTGGAGTCTTTGCTTCTGTATCTGTAGGCTTCACGCTCCCGGAAGTCGTTTTAGGTTCAGACTTACAAGATACAAGGGTAATGGCCAAAAAAAGGCTTAGAAGGAAGAAGAAGTGTTTCATATTTTTGATTTATATTCCATTTAGGCTGAAAGCCCAATTTTTTTGCGTAAAAGATTTAAACCGGCTGAAATACCGGATGCGTCACTGCCACCTGCTGTCGCAAAAAACGGTTGTCCGCCACCGCCACCTTTGATGGCTTTAGCGATTTCACGGATTAGGTTGCCCGCATGTAAACCTTTGGCTTCCACTAAAGGCTTGGCAATAACGATTAATAATTGGGGTTTGCCACCGATATTGGCTCCAAGTCCGATAAAGGCATTCTCCTGGGATTTTTCTAAATCAAAAGCCATGGTTTTGAGTGCTTTAGCATCAGAAACATCCACTTGGGCAATTAAAACGTTCATGCCATCCGCTTCGACAAAACTACCCGCCAATTCTTTGGCCTGATTCTTTGCGGAAGCAGCCAACAATGTATCCACTTGACGACTAAGGTTTTTATTTTCTTCGACCAAGGCGGCGACCCGCTTGGCAGGTTCTTTGGCGTTTTTGAATTGAGCTTTGACAGCGTTTAATTCATTGATTTGTGCTTGGATAAAATCTTCGGCAGCCGGGCCGGTTACGGCTTCTACCCTTCTCACACCTGCGGCGATGGCCGATTCGGAGATAATTTTAAAAAAGCCCAGTTGACCCGTCGCCGGCACATGAATCCCCCCGCAAAGCTCTCGGCTATAAGTCTCATCGAAGGTAATCATCCGAACTCTCTCCCCATATTTTTCTCCAAAAAGCATCAACGCACCGGCCTCCTGAGCTTCCGCAATGGGAATGTCCCGCGCTTCACCGAGCGCTATATTTTCTCTGATTTTTTGATTCACGATGTGTTCCACTTGCGCTAATTCCTCCTCTGTTACCTTCTGGAAGTGAGAAAAATCAAAGCGTAAGTATTTGTCATTGACCAAGGAGCCTTTCTGCCGGACGTGTGTACCTAAGACCTGGCGCAACGCCGCGTGCATCAGGTGGGTCGCAGAGTGGTTGTTGGCGGTATGTGTCCGTATTTCTTTGTTTACTTGCGCAAAAACAGATGCGCGGGGATTTTGCGGAAGCTTATCCACATAATGAATAATTAAATCATTTTCTTTCTTGGTGTCATAGACTTGGATGGTTTCGCCATCAAATTGCAAGATGCCTTTATCGCCGACTTGGCCACCACCTTCCGCATAAAATGGGGTTTTGTCCAAGACAATTTGATATTGTGGCTTGTCTTTGACCATGACGGTACGATATTTAACGACTTTGGCATCTTCCACAGACAAGGTATCATAGCCTAAAAATTGGACTTTAGGATTATCCGACAAAACCGTCCAATCACCGACTTCTCGCTTAGCATCATCCCGTGATCGGGTCTTTTGCGCCAATAATTCCTTCTCAAAGCCCTTTTCGTCAATGGTGTAGCCTTTTTCAGCGGCAATCAACCGAGTCAAATCTATCGGAAATCCATAGGTATCAAACAACTCAAAAGCTGTTTTCCCATCTATAATATTATTTTTGACTTCGAGATTTTCCATTCGGCGCAAGCCGGTAGCCAGCGTGCGTAAAAAGGACTTTTCTTCTTCCTGAATGACCTTAGCGACAAAAGCTTCTTGAGCTTTTAGCTCCGGAAAAACTTGCGCAAAATCAGCCGCTAACACAGGGACTAAGCTATGTAAAAACGGGGTCTTGATGCCCAGAAACGAATAATAATAGCGCACCGCACGACGTAATATCCGACGTATCACATAGCCTGCTCCGGTATTACTTGGCATCGCTCCATCGGCGATCGCAAAAGCTACGGCACGTATATGATCCGCCACTACACGCATAGCGATGTCTTTTTTGGCATCCGGCGCAAAAGAACCTTCATACTTTAAGCCGCTGGCTTGTTGGATTTTTGCGAAAGCATGGGCAAACACATCCGTATCATAAGTAGAGTCCTTGTGTTGCAATACCCGGCAGAGTCGTTCAAATCCCATGCCGGTATCAATATGTTTTTCCGGCAATTCTTCCAGACTGCCATCCGCTTTTCGATTGAACTGGATGAATACTAAGTTCCAGATCTCAATGACATTCGGGTCATCCATGTTGACCAATTTTGCCCCGTCCAATTTTTCTCTTTCGGCATCCGGACGCATATCAACATGGATTTCGGAGCAAGGACCACAGGGCCCGGTAGCGCCCATTTCCCAAAAATTATCCTTTTTATCAAACGGTAGAATCCTATCTTCCGGCACCCATTTTTTCCAATAATCATGAGCTTCTTGGTCAAATTCGACCCCATCTTCTTTGGAGCCTTCAAAAATGGTGATATATAACCGATCTTTTGGTATTTTATAGACTTCCGTCAAAAGCTCCCACGCCCAAGCAATCGCTTCTTTTTTGAAATAATCTCCAAACGACCAGTTTCCTAACATCTCAAACAACGTGTGATGGTAAGAATCCAATCCTACATCTTCCAAATCATTGTGCTTACCGGACACGCGAAGACATTTTTGGGTATCCGCAATACGGGGGTTATCCGGCTTGCCATTGCCCAAAAAATAATCTTTAAATTGATTCATACCGGCATTAATAAACATTAAGGTCGGGTCGTCTTTATTCAGCAATGGCGCAGAAGGAACGATTTTGTGTTGTTTGGACTTAAAAAACTCAAAAAACGTGTCTCTAATCTCGGTAAAAGTCATTATTTGGTGTTTAATATGCTCAGCACTCCCCTTCCGGAAAGGATGAAAATAGAAGGGCAAAAGTAAGGGAAAAATTGGAAAATTGTGATATCATTCCAAGGAAATCCCATGCGCCATCTGCGTTTTGATTTTTGCGGAAAACAAAAAAGGGTTTATAGCCCAAACCATAAACCCTTTTAACGAAAGTGAAAAAAATTATTGGATTTTCACATCATCAATGCTGTATGAACCGGTATTTCCGCCAGGTCCCGAGCCTTTATACTCAAAGGCAATATACCCAGTTCCGGAATAAGCAGATAGACTAACGTTACCGGAATCAACCCACTCGTAGTTACTGTTAGATGAGCCGGCCAAAGTCACAGACAATTCCGTCCAAGTAGCGGCTGCAATATCGGAGCCGTCAAAGTCAGTCGAAATCAGAACCCGTAGATTATCTTGTGTATAATGATCTTGGGCACTTTTAAAAGTCAAAGTCTTTGAGCCGATATTGGTTACACCCGGAGTGATAGCCAATGTATGGACTTCGGAGTTGTTGTCACCATATGCAGTTGCTTTGATGTATTTAGTGGATTGATAGGTCTTGCCACGCCATACTCTTCCTCCATCCACACAAGTGGCATTCAACCAACCGGCTTGCTCAAAATCTTGATTATTCGTGATGCCATCAAAAGCCTCATCGACAGAAGCAACCGTCGTAGATGTACCAATCACCGTCCAAGTGTCACAGTTGCCTCCACTAGTACCACCGGTACAACGGTCTTCGGTAAAATTAATGTCTTCGTAATAACTAATACCAAGCTGTAGTCCGCCATTATAAATCCCCACAACCGCATCAACCGTTCCATGTTTACTAGGTACCGGAGCATCTGCAAAATCTGCATAATTACTGTTACGCATATCTATGGTATTATCTAAGCAATCCGTCAAAGTACGATTAGCAGAAAAATTATTATCAGCCATAGCCTTGAGCGTATCACCGGCAATAAACTCTACATCTTTCAAGCGTACTAGGCGGTTTACGTCAGATAGAGTTACTTCTGCTATTGTTTTTTCACGTATAGGAGAAGGTTGATTCTTTTTTCCTTTGAGCACATACTCCCCTAAAACAGCAGATGGAATCCGTTCAATAATCGGATTGCCTTGGCTGTTAGTACCAATACCGGCACCAATAGTCGGTAAATCATGATAATCACCGATATAGAGTCCCTTTGCTTTCACAAAAACCCTTCTAAAGAGTGGATAAGAAGTATGTAAACCGGATTGGTCAATCGACAAACGGATGCCACCGGTCTCATCTTCAATAACCAATGTCTTATAGAAGTTACCGGCTTCGTCAGAAGAGACAACGATTCCACTAAAAACCACGTCATCTGTAATTTCCACAATATTACCGGGTTGCCACATATTTAGGACCTCGGCTATGGTATGGGTCGTGGTGATATCCGGGTCTTCACCATCAATAGGAGGCTCATCGAACTTGTCATCAATACAACCGCTAAATAAAAGACCAAAACCCAATAATAAGATAGGCAGGTAAGAAAAGAATTTTTTCATGTCAAAAGTTTTATGTGCGCTAAGCGCTTTTTGTTTTTTGTTTAAATTAAAATCTCAAGGCGGCACTAGCAAAATAGGTCATGCCGTAAGCGTAAAAGTACTTATTGGGGAAGCGTTCGGGGTCTATACGCAATTGCTCAAATCCGCCTGTTCGGATATTCGTATCATTCAAGAGATTGCTCACTCCTAAGTTGAAGTAAAGGTATTTATGACCAAATTTAAAGGACTTACCCCCAAAAAAGTCTAGTGTAAAAGCACCCGGCAATTCTTCTTGCTGTAATAATCTTTGACGCTCCGGGTCATCTCGTCTGACAAATTCGTCCACTGCGGTCGCCGTTTTGCGCAAAGGACTGACATCCAACCACAAATCATGTGAATACCCCCCCGTAAGATTTACAAACCAAAATTTTGGTGAATTATAACTCAATCTCAAAGAATATACTTTTTGCGGAGTATTCGACACTCTATAATTTTTCCAGTAAACAGTTCCTACTTGGATCTCTTCGGCGCTATCATCCACCGTAAACACCGCCTTAGGGCGTGAAGTAATCAAATGCTGACCAACGGAAGCCACTGCAGTAATACTTATCGTCGGCGTTAATTTACCTTCGATGGCGACTTCCGTACCCACATTACGTGTATCTAAGCCCGATAAGGCCAAGCTACCAAATTTGAAGTCAATAGACGATAAATCCGAAAAGAAAGTAATGGTTCGAGTTCTATTTTTGCGGGTATAGTAATAGCCGGTCAAACGTGCCTTAATATAAGGAGCGTTGAGGACATATCCCCCTTCAATGGAGGTAAGTTGTTCGTTGTCCAAACCGCCCACAAGTTGCTCTCTGGTACGTGGAGACAAATAACTGTCTCTAAAGAAAGGCGCTCTCGTCCCTAAATAACCATTCGCAAAAAGATAATTACGCCCATTTAATTTAAAGGTCAAACCACCTTTCACGCCATAGTTATTGAATTTATTGACTGTGCCCTCCCCATAAGAATTATCTTGAAAATGACCATTTTTCATATTGCCCACACGCTGCATGGTATTTTGCGAAAGCTCAAAGGCTCCAAAGGCGTCAATCCACTTGCCTTGATACTTTAACTGTCCCCATAAATTGGCCTTTTTTAATCTTGCCACATAATCATACCCAATAATATCGCCTTCTTTGGCCACCTTATTCGGTATATTTACATCCGACTGATAGCTTAATGGATCGCTATAACTGATGTTATATTTATCCACATCATACACAAAGTCGGCCCCCAACAAGTCATCTACGGTATTGAAATAATGGACATTTGCATGTCTGTATGTAAATCCGGCATTTAATCCGAATCGATCTGAAAAACTATGCTCTAAAACGGTATTAAAGCTATGCTCTAAATTATCTATTCGGCTTTCTTCCACAAAATAGCGTGCTTTTTTGCCGGAAACCGTATTGCCGGCGACCCCATTGGCGTTTTCAACGGTGCCAAAGCTGTTATAATTCGCATTATACATCGCCGCCCAATCCAACTGCATCGCTTCCGGATGCTGTTTTAGATAATCCGTCACACGCACTTGTAGTGAAGAATCTTGTATCACGGAAGGAAGATGGTGGTAATAATCAGGACGCGGGTCCGACGCTTGTTGCCAATTTAAACGAGTCCGTCCGGAACGTCCAAATTGATAACCGAATGTGGTGGTCAATTTAGTATTTGGACCCATCCCCCAGTCATGCCTAAATGTTACGATAGGTTGATGATTATTATCTACTTCGGCATTGCGTATTTTACCCTGTTGGTAGCCCCACTTGGGATTATAAAAATTATTACCGGCAATCTCTCTGACTTCTTCAACAGTCACCCCACTTCTTCCCCTTTTCCCGGGAGAGCCCAAAACAGTAATATTGAAAAGATGTTTTTTATTCACTTTTTTGTCAACCGACAAGAAATAGGACGTATTTTCATAATAAGTCCCCTTGACATAGCCTTGCTTGCCCCAGCGACGCGAAGCGGAGATGGTAAAAGCCAATCCATTGGGCTGTAAGCCGGTGGACATGACCCCCATAATTCTCTGTTGGTAAGAGCGATTGGAGACCGCATAGGAAATTCTATTTTGTTTGCGTTGGCTAGAGGCACGAGTATCCATAGACCAACTACCAAGAGTATTCCCAAAGGAGAAAATGCCCGGACTAAGTCCAAAATCCACGTCCTGCCGGCGAAGCACGTCATTGAGCCCCCCAAAATCATAAAAATCTGTTCTACCATCGTGCATTTTGTTGATGGGCATACCATTCAAATAGTCGAGTCTATTCTCACTGTCCATACCACGGATACGAAAACGTCGCCCTCCGACACCATATCTCACGGCATTCAAGAAGGGATCACGACCGGCCGAAAGCTGGCTATAATTACCTCCATCATCCGAGTTCTCATCACTCGAATTCAAATCTTCCAAAGTAATTGTTTGGGTTTCGTCTGGATCCGAATAAGCATTTGCACTAAAATTGCCGATATTGGTGCCTCCTTGCGGCAACATCACAGTCATTTCAGTGGCATCTAATACATTCTCTTTCGAGAAAACAAGTGTAACCTTACCCACCGGTAAGCCATCTAAGGTAAAATGACCATCCTGATCGGTTAAGGTAGATTGAAGGCTGGACTTATCCATCACCTTGACACCTTCCATGGGAACTCCGGAAGACGCATTTAATACAGTCCCCGACAAGGGGTTCTGTGCCATTATCATGGTCTGCATCAGACCAATAAATAAGAGGGTTAAAGCTAGTCGCATTGTGTTATTTATTTTACGCGGCGAAGATACAACTATTTTCAAAAAGAAAACGGGCAATTTGACATGGTTGTCCTTGCTTGCGCAAAAATTTATGATAAGTTTACTTCGATTTAGTTGTTGGTGCTTCAGTTTGAAGGAAATCGTTGCTTAAACTTGCCGGTTGCACAGCGGGCAGGTACGTCACTCATGATGTCGCAAAGGAAGGGTAACCCGATTTGGACGACCCTAAAAAATAATTTTTCTCATTGAATTGCAGTAAAAAAGCACAAAAGCCTTATATTTGCTGCCAATCAGCCCAAAATTAAAGTCACCATCTGTAACCTGACATTATGACAAAGAACAATCAAAACATCCCTACTTTATATTCCCGAAAAAAAATAGACTTCTTGAAAGAACCTATTTTCTTCGGAGAAGGAAAGAACTTGCAGCGGTACGATATTCAGAAATATACATTTTACGAAAAACTATCTCAACGAATGTTGGGCTATTTTTGGCGTCCCGAAGAAGTGTCTTTATTGAAGGATATCAATGACTTTAACAACTTGACGGATCAAGAACGTTTCATCTTTACGGAAAATCTCAAATACCAAATTCTATTAGACAGTGTACAGGGTCGTTCTCCGTTTTTGACCTTCGGGCAAGTGACGACCTTGCCGGAAGTGGAAGAAGCGGTGATAATTTGGGATTTCTTTGAGACGATTCACTCCATGAGTTACTCTTACATCATCAAAAATGTTTATCCCAATCCGCAGCAAGTTTTTGACGATATCATGGACAATGAGATGATCCAAGAACGTGCCGGTGCAGTCACAGAAAAATATAATGAATTTTACCGCTATCTTATTCAGTACCAAGCCCAGCAATTGGGCATGAAGGCGGATACAGAGATCAGCTTAGACGAATTAAAGAAAAAGCTATATTTGGCGCTGATTTCCGTTAATATATTAGAAGGTGTGCGCTTTTATGTTTCGTTTGCCTGTGCCTTTGCTTTCGCAGAAAATAAAAAGATGGAAGGCAATGCCAAAATTATTAAATTTATCGCAAGAGACGAAAACGAGCATTTGGCCATCACCATCAAAATGATTCGCACCCTACAAAAAGACCCTAAAGAAGGTTTTACGGAAGTCATCCCGGAGTTGGAAGATCAAGTCTATGCTCTGTTTAAAGATGCTGCCGAACAAGAAATGCGGTGGGCCGAGCATCTTTTTGAAAAAGGTTCTATCATCGGTCTCAACTCCAAGTTGCTCACCAAATACATGAAGCATCTTACCGACAAACGCCTGAAAAGTATCGGGTTGAAACCCATTTATGATGAAAAAACCAATCCCCTTTCTTGGATGAATAATTGGCTAAAAAATGATTCTGTTGAAGTACTCCCTCAAGAGACAGAAATTAGTTCTTATGTCGTTGGGGGTATTGACATGAAGGCCACAGATGATGACTTTGATTTTTGAATCATCAACCCGATGTGTGCGTCAGGCAGGAATCCATCAATTTCCCCAAGATTCATTGACATCTCCCACTTTTACCCCGATAAACGGAATGACATTGGTCGGAAGACTATCAATCCGGACGGCATCTCCTTCTCCAAAAGTGTTGGTCTCCAAGGGGAAAAGCGTAGAATCTGCATAAAATCGCCATGATTGACTATTGGGAAATTCAGAGATTTGCCCGAGCGTCAACTTGCGTACAAGCAATAAGTCTTGAATCTTAATATCTCCGGAAAAATCAACATCTGCGGCTGATTTTTGATAAGGCGTTAAACTCGCTCCACCCAAAAGATATTGATACATCAATAATAAATCCAACACATTTATTCCCTCTTCCGCCAGTGTATCATATTGGGGCATCAACCGGTATGGTCCCAATGGAGACAAATCCACAAAATGAAAACTGTCCGAAACCACCATTTCGCCGGAAGGCGTCACCAAACCAATATGAGCAGGAACATCATGCCCCGTCACTGTCTTCACCGTACCCTGTATTTCCGCATCACCATCTTTCTTTAAAGAATCAATCGGGAAAGTCATCACAGAACGACCAAATGTTCCCGCCACAATCTGATGGTGAACCGGATTATAAACCAAATCCATTACCTTTACATAAGGCATATCTCCTACTCTCTTCCACACTGCCCCCGCATCAATACTGGCATATACACCGCCATCGGTTGCCACCACTAAGACGCTATCCGCCTGATTGGGAATCACTAAAATATCATTGACGGCTAAATCCGGCAGGTTGCCTGAAATATCCACCCACGTTGCGCCATCATCGTCCGAACGATGTACACGCGGGATAAATTCATTGTCCCTATAACCCGAATGAGTCACAAAAACACGGCCCGCTTGACTCTCCGATGTCTTGATGGAAGTCACATATCTCTCCGGGAGTCCCGATGTAATGTTTTGCCAACTGCCGTCGGGGTTTCTACGTTGAACATTAGCGTCTGAAGTGCCGACATATAATTGACCCTCCACAAAATGTGATTCATCAATGGTGGTGATGGAATGGAAGATGTCCCCATAGATATTGCCGTCCGTTAAATCTCCGCTTATCGTCGTAAAAGTCAGATTTAATGTATCATATTGGTAGGCTCGATAGGTGCCCAAATACAGCACATTAGAGTGAAAATAACTAAGCATGTAGGGTAAATCCCAATTTCGTCTATCAGAACTATAATCACTGTACCCAAATAAATTCAGTCCTTGTCCATCTTGCGTCCGGCCAATATTGCCGTATTGTGATTCGGCGTAAAACAAATTGGAATCCAGGGGACTAAATTGCGGCTGAAACCCATCCCCGCCATAATAGATGAGCCATCCATTTATATTAGATTGGTGACCATAAGCCGTCCCATTATCTTGCATCCCACAATAATAGAGATCCGGTTTAAACGGGTTGTAACCGACGCGATAAACTTCATTAGCCGGTATTTGATCCATACGGATTAAAGTCTCCGCATCATCTACCGAACGATATAATCCACCATCCGTGGCGATCATCAATCCATTTTCATAAAAAATCAAATCATGCTTATCCGGATGGCCCGGGTGTGCATAAAAAGTCTGCCAAGAGTTTCCGCCATCCGTCGAACGCCAATTATAGCCGCCTAAAACATAGAGTAAATCAGGGTCATCGGGATCCACACGGATTTGTCCGAAATACCAACCAAATCCGCCAAGTGCATTTTCCAAGCCCGCCAAACCTTTTGCCGTCCAATTGACGCCCCCATCCGTAGATTTGTAAATGCCCGATACTTGAAAATCGGTGCCCACATACAAGGCATATAATATATTCGGCTGGCTTTCGCAAATAGTCAAACCTATCCGACACGATATATTTTGGGGCAAGCCATTGGTCAAAGTAGCCCAATTATTCCCACCATCCGTACTTTTAAAGATTTTGGCGTGGGGCCCATAGACGATGGATTCTTGATTATTGCGAATCCTATCCCAACCGGACGCATAAAGAACATTAGGATGATCGGGGTCCATGACCAAATCAATGACACCGGCTTGATTACTCAAATAAAGGACTTTTTGCCATGTCTGTCCGCCATCATCCGAACGGTACAATCCACGGTCGGGATTGCGCTCAAAAGGAAGCCCCATGGTGGCCACAAAAATTTGGTTGGAATTATTGGGATTAATGATGATTTTCGATGTGATGGCTGTTTCGGAAAGACCCAAATAAGACCAAGATTGTCCCCCATCAGTGGATTTAAAGACCCCATTACCCATGGCGGGATAGGAAGTGATATTTGGGTCACCGGTACCTACATAAATCGTAGATGTATCATTCGGGTCAATCGCAATATCTCCCACCGTCAAAAAAAGCCGGTCATCAAATATAGGAAACCAACTCCCTCCACCATCCAACGTCTTCCACACGCCACCATTGGCAAAACCCACATAAACCGTCGATGAATTGGGGACGGCCGCTATGGTATTAATTCTTGCGCCCAAATTGCCCGGCCCTTGAACCGTCCATGTGCCGTCAAACCGGGTGGGGCTTTCCGACAATTGGTCCAGCTGTACTTTTTGCAAAGCCTCTTGATACGCCCTTACGGAAAAATGCTTGTCCGGATAAGAACGTTGGATAAAAAACGGATCATAAGGATAGCTTTTTTCTTCGGGCCAATCCTTGAAATTGACGGTTGTGACCTTTTCTTTACATCCCAGCGACAAAAGCGCCCAGACAGCAAACCATCCAATAAAATACTTCATCTTTTCGATTTTTGCGCAAGCATCCCCAAAAATAAGTAAAATAAATGGTAACTGCAGGAAAATTTTGGACACGAGAGATGCTAACTATAATTCACCAAATCCCACAAATCAAAAATATTTTATATCTTTGCTACTGACGCAAAGCCATAACGAAAACATCTCGGATAAACGGGGAACCCTCTTATTTCGGGACAATCTTAAGCCCTTTGCGCTCCAAAACACACCAAATCATGAGAACAACGACCCTCTTTATGGTCTTGGCAATCCTGCTGTCGGGTTGCCTGGAATTTGACCATCCCTACAAAGTCTTGGCACCGGGTATCTGGCGCGGACAATTACAGCTCATTCCCAAGGTCACTATTAAGGAACGACGAGATGCCGCTTTGTCCACAGAGCCGGAGCTGTCTGAAGGCAAATTACCCTTTGTTTTTGAAGTATTTAACCCCACATCTGATTCGATTTACATCGAGATTATCAATGGTGATGAGCGCATTCCCGTCAAAGATATCCAATATGGGCGCAACCCGGAAACGGCAAGGGATACCATCCGCATAAATTTTCCCATTTATGACACCTACTTGACCGCCGATATTGATGGCAACAAAATGGATGGGTTTTGGACTGTTAAGAGTAGAAAAAACTACAAAATACCTTTTTCCGCAAGGTACGGCAAAAATTATCGCTTCACCACCTTGAAAAAAAAACCGGTAATGGACATTTCAGGTCTTTGGCCTGCCCTATTCGATGAAGGAGAAGACCAATATTCGGCCATTGGTGCTTTTCAGCAAAAAGGCAATCATCTCTCCGGCACCTTCATGACCGAGACCGGTGATTATCGCTTCTTGGAAGGAACCGTACAAGATGATAAGATGTATTTATCGGCATTCGATGGCAGTCATGCCTTTTTGTTTGAAGGAAAAATAAACCCCGCCGACAGCACAATCACCGGTGGTTTTCGTTCCGGCAAGCACTATCAAACCAGTTGGACGGCCAAGATGAATAATCATGCCGGCTTAAAAGACCCCGAAAAACTTGTCCAGACAAAGGATACTTTGACTCCCGTTTACTTGGAGCTTCCACGCCCGGATGGTCAACAATGGTCATTAGATGACCCCTCCCTTGCGGGAAAACCTGTGATCCTTCAAATCATGGGAACATGGTGCCCCAACTGTCGGGATGAAGGCGCATTTTTGGCCGATTACTTAAAACACCACCCTAAAACACCTGTCCAAGTTATCGGCTTGGCTTTTGAGAAGTACGACGACCCTAACCACAGTATGGCGGTCATAAATAACTATCAGAAAATTCTAAAAATTCCGTATCCCATCGTTTTGGCCGGAAAACCCAAGAAGGAGAATGTGCTTTCACTCTTTCCCCAATTAGATAATTTTAGGGCATACCCCACGATGATTTTTTTGGATAAGGAGCATCGAATAGTAAAAGTACATACCGGATTTAACGGCCCGGCCACTCCCGAATATGACCATTTCAAAAAAGAATTTGAAATCATCATTCGTAGTCTGTCCCAATAGCGAGAGAAAAACATAAACAAAATATGCTAAAAAAAACAAATTTTAACTAATTGGCATATTTTATGAAAGGTAATTTGTCAAGTTAATAACGCATACTACCAATGAGAAATCAATTAACGCTACTTTATAATTCTGACAATCAAATGGACGCTCAGCAAATCATTGATGATTTGAGTGGCTATAACATAGATATTACGTCTTACACCGAAAAGGATTTTGGCTATAACCTTCTGGAGCTGTGCGAGTCTGTCCAGACTCCTGTCCTATTACTTTTATCACACAATTGGCTGACTTGTAGTGCTTGCCTTTACAATGCACTGCCGGGTCTGAAAATACTCAAGGAAAAGAAGCAATTATTTCTGACTTTAGTGGATGCGGTCGTCACAGACAATGGTGTCGTCAAAAGAGAACGTACCGAAATTGACAAAGTAAGGGATGTGATTCCTTATATGAAGTATTGGCAAGAAGCTTTTCTTGAAGCAAGATATAACCGCATTAATTCGGCCACTTCCGAAAATATTGAATCGGAAAAAGCCACTAAAGCGGTGAGTTTAAATCTGGGTGATTTATTAAATTTTTTCCGACCCATTCATCACCCATATTTAAAAACATTACGAGGGAGTAACTATCAGCCTGTTTTCGACTATTTCAACTTTACCGTTGAAAGAGTCGAAATACAGGACTCGTTGCCCGTTTCACCGACCACGCCTAAAGAAATACCGGAAGCTAATCTCCACCGCGAAATTGAAGAACCGCTCCCTGTTCAATCCAACCATGCCTCCGGCCCTACCATTGAAGATTTCGACATTCCTTATGCGCCGGAATTAGAAGATTCAAAAACGACCGCCACTTCGCTTGCGCAAAAGGAAGAATCACCTGAAGTAGAATTGATGCCTTCCCAAGAAGAAATCCCACAAACCATTTCATCCCCTACAACAGAAAAAAACACGGAAATAGAGCTCATGCCCACTTCGACGAATCCTACATCTGTCCCCCCCGACAAACCACTTGAAGAAGAGCACCAAATAGCATCTGACACAAAAAAACATCCTGAAGTCACGGAGCCGACAGTGGCATCTCCGGATAAAACGGTCCAAGAAGAGACCATCAATGAACTGAGCAATTTGAGTGTGGACAGTGTATTGGAACAAGCCGTACAATACTTCGATGAAGATAAAGACGACAAAGGATTTCAATTATTTGAAAAAGCCATTCAAAATAATTATGACGATAATGCTACGCTACGATATTATTATGCTTATTTTTTGGCCCAACGTAAGTCCGCTTTTGATGAAGCCATCCATCAGTTGGATACGATTTTATTGTATGATCCAAAAAATGACAACGCCTATTTTCTCTTAGCGGAATTAGCAGAAATAAAAGAAAACTTTGCGCTAGCCAAAAATTATTATCTCCAAACACTTCAATTGAATCCTGATTATCCGCATATTAACTATCGGATTGGAGTTATTTTACAAGATCAATTTCAGGGTGCCGAAAAGGAAGCCGCTGACTATTTGCAAGCGGAGATTCGTAAAGACCCCGAGAATGTAGATGCCATCTACCGATTGGGGATTTATTATAATGAATCAGGAGAAAATATCGAACTCGCCAAAAAGTCCTTTCTTCGTGTATTGGAACTTGACAAAGAGCATAATTTTGCTAATTATGATTTGGCTTTAATTTATCACAATCAAGGTGATGCCTTTAAGGCTTCGTACTACTATAAAAAAGGGTGTGTCAATAATCCGGAACTCAAAACAGAGCAAAACGACTTGGCTTTTTTAGCACCTATAGAAAATAAGAAAGTCCAACAGGAAGAGAAACAGCCTGCTACTAGTACCGCCCCCATCCAAAATCCGGACGTAGTGACAAAAACCATTTTTATCACCGGAGCCACTTCAGGTATTGGACTAGCCACTGCGGAAAAATTTGCCAATGAAGGCGGATGCCGGCTCATCTTAGCGGGCAGAAGAAGAAACAGATTGCTCCAAATCAAAGAAGCGATTGCCGAAAATTATGATATAGACACTGAAATCTTGCAATTTGACGTAAGGGATTATGTCGCCGTAAAAGAAGCCATTGGCTCCTTAAACGCCCCCTTCAATCGCATCGATGTTTTGATCAATAATGCGGGATTGGCCTTGGGTCTTAGCAGCATTGCCTCCGGTGAATTAAGCGATTGGGAAACCATGATTGACACCAATATCAAAGGACTTTTATATACAACCAAAGAAGTCGCCCCCATGATGATTGCTCAAAACGGGGGCCAGATCATCAATATTGGTTCCATCGCCGGAAAAGAAGCTTATCCCAACGGCAATGTCTATAACGCCACAAAAGCAGCGGTAGAAATCCTGACCAAAGCGATGCGATTAGATTTGCATAAATACAATATTCGTGTCGGGCAAGTGGCGCCCGGTCATGTAGAAACGGAGTTTGCCCTAAACAGATTCCACGGAGACGAAGCCAAAGCAAAAATTTATGAAGACTTCACTCCTTTATCCGCAAGGGACATTGCCAATATCATTTACTTTATGGTCAATCAGCCTCCGCATGTAAACATTCAAGATGTCCTCGTTTTCCCGACCCAACAAGCCAGTGCCACCGTCATTCATCGTAGCGGTCGGCAAAACTAGTTTGTGACTTTAGGTCACCAACTCAGTATTTATGATTTTTCTGCCATTGAAGAGTTGGGTTAGGCATCCCGGTTTTTGACATATCATATCAATCTGTTACCTCTGTGTCGTCTGTGTTCCAATGGTCTCGTTTGCCAATTTTATATAAGAAATAGCTGCAAAAACAGAGACGACTTACTCTCGAATACTTATTAACCGGTCGAATTATCCAACATTTCTCCTAAAAACTTGTACAATCCAAGAAATATGACTACTTTGAGCCATAAACTTGGTTAAATGAATATATTCCCTAGAAAAAGTAGCCGGCATTTACTTACAAAATTATCAGCGGTCTTCATCATGCTTTTAATATCTACCGATATCTTCGCCTTAAGGGCTTCCACTTCGACGAAATTGGCGCCGGTAAATCGGACTGAAATTCCTTTTTATCAAAAACACAAACCGAGATTTAAAGAAAAAGTAGCTCTTTGGCTGTTTCGCAAAAAAATTAAAAAGGCGATGCGTAAGAGCAAACATTTAAGGCAAACTGCAGTCTTTCCCACCGACACTTCAAAATGTGCAACCGTTTCTTTCAAAACAGGTGCCACACTCCGTATCCAACTCATAGAAATTAGTGATAACGCCGTCCAAATGGCCAAATGCGGCACCACAGACACCATGAGTATCAGTAAGTCTGACATTCTTCAAGTCACCCTTTCCGATGGAGTCGTCATCTACAAAAATCAGAATGAGCCTTTGAATGAAATCTCTAAAAAGCGCAAAAAAAGAAATCGGCATCTGGGGATTATTGCCATGGTCTGTATTCTTTTGGCGATTGGCGGTTATTTTCTGGGGCCGGCAATAACTTTTATCTTGGCGTTATTTGCTTTATTCTTTGGATTTGCCGATTTAAGTTCGAAAAACAGAATGGATGCAAAATTGGGTACAGTTGCTGTTTTACTTGGAGTCTTGTTGGTTTTCTCTTCGATGCATGGGCTTTTTTGGAACTCACTTTTCTCTGATAAGCCCTAAATACTAAGCTAATACAGCGCAATCTGCATTTATTTTCGCTTCATGACCTGATGCGTATTTACATAAAAGAAAGACGTAGCCACCTGAAAATCTTTAGCTTTCATCCGGGGAATGGTCAGCGTCTTCCACTCCTGATTATTCGGATAAATTTTTATCGGCTTTTCAAGATTCCCAACAACAATGGGCATATCAAACCTGGAAACATCCACCTTCCATTTGTATTTTACCATTAAATTTTTACCTTTTTGCGTAAGCGAATACTCTAGAGTCGGCGGCTTCGGGTAATACAAATATTGCATAAAAAAATCAGAATAATCCTTCCCCGTATAAGCCTGCACAAAGTCGATAAATTCTTGCGTGGTCACATGAGATAGCGCATATTTTCGGTAGTAAGCCTGCAGCATTCCAAACCAAACACAGTCATCATCAATCACATGACGTAAGGTATGCAAGAACCAAGAGCCTTTGTAATACTGGTCAGTAGCATACATCGGTGAATAATTCATATCCATCTTACCAACTATCGGAGCGGAATTCTGGATATTTCTCCTTTGGTCAAGCAAATATTCAATCGCCCGATACTCCCCAAACCGTTTTTCAACATAAAGTGCTTCCATATACGTCGTAAAACCCTCGTGCAACCACATTTCCGCAAGGTCATTACAACTCACACTATTGCCCCAATATTCATGACCACTTTCGTGAACAATGATATAATCCCACTTCATGTCGTCAGGTATCCGGCCCCCGAGATATCCTCGCTGATATTTGTTGCCATAACTGATCGCTCCTTGATGCTCCATCCCCAAAGTCGGAGTCTCCACCAGCGCATATCCATCCTTCCAAAACGGATATTTGCCCAAGTATTCCTCATAAATCCGCAACATTTCGGGGACCATTTTGAAGTGTTCTTTTGCTTTCGCCAAATTTCTAGGCAATACATAGTAGTCCAAATCCAAGCTATCACCATCCAAAGCCTGATAGATTTCATGAAAATGCGCATAATTGCCGACATTCAGGGTTACATTGTAATTATTGATGGGATAAGACACCGCCCAATGGAAAGTGGTCTTGCCGGGTGCCGTTGCTCGTTGCTCTACAAGTCGCCCATTCGATATCGCTTGAAGCGTATTGGGCACCGTAATTCGGATATCCATGCTATCGGGCTCATCGGACAAATGATCTTTATTGGGCCACCAAAGGCTTGCCCCAATGCCTTCACAAGAGACCACCACCCAATCATTTTTATCCGGATCTTGAGTCCATGAAAATCCACCGTCCCAAGGGGGATTTCTAGCGATGATAGGTTGACCATGATACAAAACCGTGATGGCACCGGTTTGAGCTTCCTTTTTTTGAAGTCTCGGAAAAATCACAAAAACAGCATTATCCACCCGGTTAAACGTCAGTTTCTGCCCATCATCTAGCAAAATATCATCGATTACCATATTCGCAAACAGGTCGATTTGCAGTTTCTTAAAATCCTGATTAATTCGGTAGGTGATACGATTGCTTCCGCGAATGCTTTGGTGGGCTATATCCAGCTCCAATCTTAAATCATAATGCCCTACATCATAACATGTACGCTCAAAACGTAATTTTCCCCGCAAGGTATCCGCCCTCGTTATCGGGATACCATCATAAAAGTCCGGCTGCCCGCTTAATCCAAACGAGAAAAGCAAAAAACCAAATATCAATAATTGCTGAAAGTGATGCATAAAAAAGATTTGTCCTGCGGACGTTCATTTGTCCTTCGGACGTTCAATTTGTCCTTCGGACGTTCAATTTGTCCTTCGGACGTTCAATTTGCCCTTCGGACGTTCAATTGCCTTCGGACGTTCAATTGCCTTCGGCGCCTGCCTGCAACGGGTAGGCCCGCCTGCATCGGGCAGGCCCGCCTGCAACGGGCAGGATCAGCACTAAAA
>JANTGI010000064.1 GCA_024762995.1 Saprospiraceae bacterium
CGCAGAGTAAGGGACACAATCAGAATAAATGTCCATAATTAGGCGAGATTATTTTGAGATTAGACAAGGCGGGAAGAGCGATGGTAGCAGGGCTACCGGAGCGATGAGCAACGCAGTATAATCACAAAAGAAGCCGTATAAAATGGACATTTATTTTGGGCGCGTCCCTAAGGAGAGAATTTGAAATATTTATAGCTGTTATTGTCTAAAAAATAGGCTTCAATTCAAGCTCCATAGGAGCGACATCTTGGTTGCCCTTCAAATTTTTTCTTAATCAAGGCGGATTTTGGAGGCATAGCAGGTTATGACGACCACTAGCCCAGTCTGAAATATTTTTTTTTGTGCAATCTGTTTACACACCATTCATTCAGTAAAAGCCTTCTCAAACGACTCTTGATAACATCGTTTCATTAATTTTTGAAAGATGGGTTCTTTTAAGTCTTTGTCCAAAGAAATGAGCAAATCTTCAAGACTCTGATCCTGCATCCGATATTTTCTTTCGTAGGATTGAATATGTTTCGTCAGCGTAATATTCTCTAGCCGCTTCAAATCACTATCAATCCGCCTAAAATAACGGACACTTCCCCAGTACATCGCCGGAAAATTATAATCCCCTCTTAACTCTCGGACATCCTCAATAAAATTCTTGGACGCAGAAAAATCATCTTTGACCAAATTATCCTTCATGGCGTATCTCTCAGCCATTTCTTTTGCGGTATAAATGCCCATTTCCTTCATAATTTGTAGCTGCATGTATGTCGCATAACCTTCTGAAAACCAAGCATTTTTCTTACCCAAAAATGGAATGGACAAATGGCTCATCTCATGCGGCGCTGTCCAATCTTCCCGAAATACTTTTAAATCAAAGTCAGGGTTTACATAAAAATGCACGCCTTCAAGCTCAGATCGCTCTGTATGCGCCCAAGGAATAGGTTCTTTTTGGTCATCACTCCGATGCAAAAAAAAATGTACTTGAAAGGGATATTGACCTAAGGTTGTAAAAGTCGCTTGGGATACTTCCGTCAAATAGGTCACCAATTTTTCCTTTTCCTTGTCCGTAAAACGGTCTTCCCAGTGCCAGACGATGGGCGCAATCGATTGTTTGTGCCCCCTAAACTCCGTAGTCGGTGAGCCACAAGAAATAAGCATAAGCGCAAGAAAGAGTATTTTATTCATGCCTTAATAACAATAAAATAGTTATTTGTGTTTGCCAGGCCACCGGCTAAAGGCCAAAAAAGCAATATAAATATAACCCACTCAAGCAACAATACTTATTTACTGCTCAACCACTATGGTTTTTGTATTCACAAATTCCAAGATGCCTTCTTGAGAGAGCTCACGCCCATATCCTGAATCTTTAATCCCCCCAAAAGGCAGCCTGGGATCAGAGCGTACCATACCGTTGACAAAGACGGCACCTGCTTCAATCTTTAGGGCGATTTGTTCTCCTTTTTCCAAATCGCCGGTCCACACCGAGCCGCCAAGTCCAAATCTTGAATCATTCGCCATTTGGAGCGCTTCCCCTTCATCTTTAAAGGCAACAATTGGCATTAACGGGCCAAAGGTTTCCTCCTTTAATAGGACATTTTCGGAAGAAGGCAATACCAATAAGGTCGGCTCAAACAAGCATTGGTCTCTATTGCCGCCCTGTATGACTTGTGCTCCTTGGGACAATCCTTTGCTTAATTGCTCAACCAAATCATCCGCCAAATCCATTCTAGCCATAGGGCCAAAATTGGTTTTTTCCGAAAGGGGATCATCTATATTTAATTTTTGGAGCCGTTGTAAAACTTTATGAACGAATAAGTCATGGACTTTTTGATGGACAAAAAAACGTTTGGAAGCGATACACGACTGCCCTGCATTCAACATCCGAGAAGCAACGGCAACATCAGCCGCTCGCTCCAAATCCGCATCTGCCAGCACCACAAAGGCATCACTGCCACCCAATTCCAAAACCTGACGCTTAATATTTTTTCCCGCAAGGGAGGCCACCGAAGCACCCGCAAACTCACTTCCGGTCAACGCTACGCCCACCACAGACGGCGCACTTATCACCTGCTTGACTTTCTGAGCGCCAATCAACAACGTAGTAAAAGTACCTTCCGAAAAACCGGATTCAAGAAATAATTGCTCAATCAATAAAGCAGAGCCGAAAACATTGGATGCATGCTTCAGCAACATGGTATTGCCGGCCAATAAGGCAGGCACCGCCGCGCGAAACACCTGCCAAAATGGAAAATTCCACGGCATTACAGCCAAGACCGTCCCCAAAGGTTGATAGGTCACATAAGATTTATACATCTCTGTTTTTACATGCCTTCCGGCCAAAAGTTGTGGCGCATTTTCTGCGTAATAATCACAAAGCCAAGCACATTTTTCAATTTCTCCGATGGCTTCTTTATGTATTTTGCCCATCTCAAGCGTCATGCTTGCGGCCAATTCTATCTTCTTTGAGCGTAAGTTTTCGGCCAATTTTTTGACGAGAAGAATCCGATATGACAATGATTTCGCCTTCCAAGCCACATACATTTTGGCAGAAGCATCCACCTTGGTACGTAATTCTGAATCTGAAAATTCATCATATTGCTGAAGGACTTGCTGATTAAAAGGATTTATTGATTTCATTGGAGATGTGGTTTGTTGATAGGAACACCGTCTCTACAAATGTCCCTAGCATAGTTTTAGCGTAAGTAGGTGACCATTTATTACTTCAAATATACCCCTAAATCATCAAATTATTGCGTAGGATACCACCCACTTTTTTCAAAAGCTTCGACACCGTCTCTACAGTTTGTTTTCAACTCTTCAAGGACCTTATCGTGTGTTTTTTTATCCAGTTTCCCATAAGAATTGGACAGTCCCAAGATGCAATCCTGCGCCTTGGCCTGCTCTTCTCCGGCCAAAATAAACAACTTCATCACTTTTTCTTGATTTTGCTTATTCATCGCATGCTCGATGTCTTCATTCACCTTGATTAAAGTAGTTACACAGCCGCAGACATCTTCCGAAATGGCCTTTACATTAGAAGAAAGACCACAACCGAGTATGAGAAAAGGGAAAAAAAATAGAAAAAAAGGAATTTTCATCATCAATTTGGATTTTTACGTACCACCAAAAGTAACCATTTTTCTAATACTTTTGATAAAATCTAAAAATATGCGCCAAGCCAACCACAAAATTAGAAAAAATACATCCACACCAAATAAAACAAAACAAAATCTAATTTTTTAGCCTTTTTGTTATTTTATTTGCAACAATAACCAAAAAGGCTTTATCTTTGTATTATCAAATCAAACAAATGGTATTCAAAAGTGAAGATTAAGTTTGATGACACGGAAGTATCAAACTTCTAGGAAACCAACAAGATATTGGAACAAATATTTTGGACGTTTCTGAATTACACTGTGGGATGATGAAACTGGCAGACATGCCCTCTTGTCTCGGGGGTGAAGGAAAGGGATAAACGTAATTTAGGAGATTCTTGTAAATCTTATAGGGATTGACCACCTAGGCTCATCTGAATTATGGCTAACCGCTTCGTGAAGGTTCGACTCCTTCTCTCACAGCTTCAAAATTTTTTTTAAAAGGTATTCCTAAAGCCGCTTCTCAAAAGAAGCGGCTTTTTTTGTTTTGCTTTTTCTCCATTTACTCTTCGACATGATACCTTCATTGGGATAACCAGTTGTGGACATTTTTTACCGAACCATTGAAATTAAAAAATCAAAAAATACTTGATTTATTCGTAAAAAAGTAAGGATGAATTTGGATATATAGAATGATTTTTTGTAGCTTTGTCCTGTACATATTAACGAATCAACACATATACTATTCTGCGCACAAAATACTTCATGCTAAGTAGGTACATTTTTTTAATTGTATATTTTACCCAATGCATAAAAACTTCATCGTTCTTGTCTTTTCGTTAGTTAGTTTAACCGCTTTCGGACAATCCGGCTTACCGTTTACCGTAGAGTTAGATTCTTTTACCATCTCTAATCTAGAGGGAGTTCAGTCATTTGCGAAAGCACAATCAAGCAATAAGTGGCTAATAATTGGCGGTCGTACAAATGGAGTTCATCCGCCACAACCACCCTTTGCTTTTGAAACCCAATATGAGAACAAAACCATTTTTGTTGTCGAACCGACGACCCAAAATGTATGGAAAGCCAATTTAACCAATCTACCCACGCCCATTCAAGAACAAATGAGTGCCACCAACGCAGAGTTTTATCAAAACGGCGACACCTTATACATTATTGGTGGATATAGTTACAGTCCCAGCCTTCAGTTGCATATTACCCATCCGTATGTGACAGCCATCAATGTGCCCGGCTTAATGAACGCCATCATAAACAATCAAAATATCTCCGCTTTTTTTAAGCAAGGCCAATCACCCCAAATGGCAGTTACCGGTGGGCAATTGGGCAAAATCGGAGATACTTTCTACTTGGTCAGTGGCCAAAAATTTACAGGACTTTATAACCCCAACAATGGGGTCTCCTTTTCTCAAGCCTATACCAAGTCCATTCGAAAGTTTAAGCTAGCCCTACAAGCCGATACCGTAGCGATACTTAATTATGAAGAAATCAAAGATGAAAATAGTTTTCGCAGAAGAGACTACAACCTAGTCCCCCAAATTTTCCCAACCGGCGAATATGGCTACATGCTATCATCGGGTGTATTCCAAAAAGATTTGAACTTACCCTATCTGTCGCCGACGGACATCCGTGCAAACACTTATCAACATCGCCCCGGATTTAAGCAATATTTAAGTCATTATCATTCAGCCAAATTTGGGATATATGATGCCACCCCCAAAAAGATGTATTCTGTATTTCTCGGAGGAATGGCCCAATACTACTACCAAAATAATACACTCGTCCAAAATGACTCTGTACCCTTTGTAAAAACAATAAGTGTGGTGATTAGAGATTCCTTGGATAGCTTAACAGAAGTCGCTCTATTGGATGAGATGCCGGGGCTTATCGGTTCGAATGCTGAAATTTTCTACAATGACTCCTTACCTTTTATTCATGATCATATCTTGGACTTGACCAATATTGCCGGAGATACGATTTTGGTGGGTCATATGTTTGGGGGGATTGAAAGCCATGAATTAAACCCTTTCTTTTTAAGTCACAACACGGCATCATTGGCATCCAATAAAATTTATACCATCAAATTGATTCGCACCATTGTCGGGATGCAGAGCCCCAAAGTGCCGGAGCACCCATTTGATATAACCCTGCTGTCTAACCCTATTTTGGACGGAACCCTTTTAGCAAAATTATCCGAAAGACTCCAAAGCCCCCTAAATATTCAAGTTTTATCGCAAGATGGAAAAGTTTTCCTTCAGCAGAGAAAAACCTGTGATTATAATGGAATTTTAACCATAAAACTTCCAAACAACCTCCCTTCCGGAATCTATTTCTTGACCCTTTCGCAAGAGGGAGTATTTGCAAGGACAAAACTATTTATAAACAAATAAAATCAAAAGAAATGAAAAATTTGCTATTTCTAGCCGGGCTTTTAAGCAGCATTTTGCTCCATGCACAGCCCCAAGTATCTCTTGAATTAGTGGCTTCAGGATTCGATTCTCCCTTAGAGATTGTCCATGCGAAGGACGACCGATTGTTTGTGTGTGAAAGAGCCGGATTAATAAAAATCATCACCTCGGACGACAATGTACTGCCCACTCCTTTTTTAGATTTAACAGATAGCGTAAAATCCTGTGGAGGCAATTGTGAAGTGGGTCTGATGGGTCTAGCATTTGACCCGGATTATGCCAATAACGGATATTTTTACGTCACCTATACCAGCCGGCTGGATTGGGGCGCATCTCCTTGGAATGCCACCATGCGGGTATCGAGATTCAAAGTAGATGCCCAAAATCCAAACCTTGCGGACAAAGCATCCGAGACCATTGTGATGGAAGTCTATGAACCTTTTATTAACCACAACGGGGGAAGCATTCGATTTGGACCTGATGGATATTTATACTTGGGCTGGGGCGATGGTGGATTTGAAGACATTACGAATCCGGACCCCTACCACAATGCCCAAAACCCAAAAAAATTATTAGGCAAAATCCTTCGGATAGATGTCAGCCAATTGCCATATTCAATTCCTGCGGATAATCCTTTCGTCGGTGATACCACTGTTTTAGATGAAATATGGGCACTTGGCATTCGCAACCCATGGAAATTTAACTTTGATAGCCAAACAGGCGATTTTTGGCTAGCGGATGTCCAACATGCTTCGCAAGAAGAAATAGATTTCCACAAATTTGGGACACCTGCCGGACAAAACTATGGCTGGAAATGCTATGAAGGCGATAATATTTTTGACACGACAGGTTGTACCTTACCCATAGAAGATTTCACTTTTCCCGTACACACCTACGATCATTTATCCGATTCCTGCTTTTCTGTATCCGGAGGCGTCGTTTATCGTGGAAATGCGTCTGACTTGGCCGGATATTATGTCTATGGAGATTTTTGCCGGGAATTTATTGGTGGGATAAAACCAGATGGTCAAGGCGGATGGATTAGTGACACCTTGGCTTATACCCCCAATGTTTATATTAGTGCCATTGGAGAAGGATTTGATCAAAACTTATATGTGGTTGATTTTGGGTATGGTAATCCGGGAACGGGAAAAATCCATCGAATAAAAACAAAGTGTATGGATTTTTCTGTGCAAACTTTTATCTCCAATCCAATCCAATGTGATAGTACTTGCAATGGGATTGTCCAATTTACACCTACTTCTCCCAATGGGAGTACTTTTGACTTTTCATGGCATGGGACACAAAGTACAAACTTAATTGATCTTACTCTAACCGGAGTATGTAGCGGTATGGATTCCCTTCAAATTACGGATAATGCCGGCTGTCAACTGATTTATTATTTTGAGTTGACTCCGGAGCATCCCACTCCGGTTCCTGTCATCCAAGTAAATGATAATGAACTTTCCCTTTCCGGCACCTTTTCTTCCTATCAATGGTACCTTGATACAGCAGCAATACCGGATGCCACAAATAATACCTATACACCGACAGAATCCGGGTTTTATTCGGTGGCAGTTACCAATGAATTTGGTTGTACCGGATACTCGGACACCTTATTTGTTGAAGTGGTCGGAACGGAAAATATCACGCTAAATGATGCTTCCATTGTGCTTGGCCCTAATCCAACCGACGGGACGCTCAACATTGAGATTTCCCATACAAATAATGAGCCTATTGTCCTATCTGTCATTGATGCTCTTGGTCATGTTTTAGAAGCCTACACGACTCATCAACCCATTTGGAAGAAGGTATTGGATTTGTCTCCCCTTTCGGGAAAAACAGTCTGGATTCGTATTCAGCGCGGTGAAGAACAAGTATTGCGCCCTGTTATTGTGAAATAATCATCAAAGATAAACCCGAGAGCCAAAGTGAAGCCCGAAGGAATGTAGTTTATCTTTTGGCAACCCGATGCCATTCTTAGATATTTGATGAGAATAAGACACTTTCGCAAAAATGGCATGTTGACAATCCATCTTAAACTCATAGGCAATATTGGCTCTGGCAGCAGCATAGAACTTGGGTTTGGGCGAGACTCGTGACGAATACAAGGTCGGCTCCGGATGAATCACAGTAGGCGGCTGCACATAAGCAGATGGCTGAGGCTCTGTCAAATTCATTTTTTTACGCAATTGGCTTTCGTCCTCCGGATTCTCCTTTCCCAAGATATACGTTGACTGTTCAAAAGTCTCTTTACCCCATGCACCGACCATCCCTATCTCCATAGACAATTGGTGTTTAGGACTTTGCAGGAGACGATAACCGAGAGTGACCGGAACATTTACCTTTGTCACTTCCACCGTTGTCGTCCCGGAGCCCGCATACCCTAAATCCGCACTTCCCTGCGAAATCCTTATGATCGGTTTGGGAAAATACTTCACTTCCTGATATTCAACGCCATAGGTCAGATCATACCGCCCCAAACTTTTTGACAAAGCCACACCACCGCCATATCCGGGCGACCACAAATTAGGCACATCAACATCATAAGTTGGATCAATTCCCGTAATGACATGATCTACATTCGCTATCCCATAAACGGAAAAACCCAATTTGGGCGAAGTCACCTCGGCCAAAACAACCTTAGGCATCATCAAGTCCATCGTATATTGATATTCCAATAACTTTTTAGGGTTCAATAAATAATCCATCTCTTTTGTATTGGCTGACGCAACTTCTCTTAACGCTTTTTGCTCATCTCCACTTAGACGAACCGGTGAATGCTCTAACAAGTCCGCCTGCTTGATAACCAACGGGTGGATGGGCGAAGAAGTACGAGCAAAGGCCCCCTGCTTTGAATTTCGAATAAGGCCATCGTCTGTTGCTAAGGAATTAGATGCTAACTCATCACGACTAGACTCGGAAGCCGAAGAAATAATAGCTGCCGACTCCGTCTTATTAGCAGAAGGTGTTTTAGGCAAATTCACACCGGCGACCGGCCCATGGAAAGAGGGTTTTGGTTGTTTTACAGGCGCTGTATTCACAAAGAAGACCACTAAAACAAGCAAAAACAAAGCCTCGACGGACTTCGTTTGTAAAATCCATCTTTTCATATAGGCACTAGCCACCAAACGTTGGCGCAAAGCGACCCAATTACTTTCATCAAAAGGCACTTCAAAGAAAGCGACTTTTTCAGCAATGGATTTATCAAATCCGGTGACTGCATTAGGCATATTGGGCTCTTGGGTCTCTTGCAACCGTTTGGCCATACTATCCCAATGCGCATCTTGGAAGGGCACTTCCAAGTCTTGGAGCATTTTCCTGATTTCGTTATCAAATTGGTTGTTTTCCATTAATCTTGCTGTTTCATAAAATTAAACGAAGTAGTGTGAGTGCCCTGATCATCGTTTAAATCCTTTTTTCAAAAGTATTTCCTTGAGTTGTGTTCTAGCTTTTAACAAATTGGATCTTGAAGTACTTTCTGCGATATTCAGTAATTCTGCTATTTCTTTGTGCGCATAACCTTCAATAACGAATAGATTAAACACCGTTCGATAAGCCACCGTCAATTCAGACATCGCTTGCAAAATCTCTTCTTTGCGCATATTCGACAGTGCGGACGCATCATAGGATATTTGCGGTTTGGCTTCTTCCAAGTCTTGGGTTTGTCTGCGTTGTTCCTTGCGATAATAATCTATGCAAGTATTCACAATGATGCGATGAATCCAACCATAGAGAGAAGTCCCCTTTTTGTACTTTCTGATGTTACGAAAAACTTTCACAAAACCATCTTGCAAAATATCCAAAGCATCCTCCGGATTATTGGCATAACGCAGGGTCACAGCCATCATACGACCGTAGTACATTTCGTATAATTTTCGTTGTGCCCAGTCTTCTTGCCGGATGACAGCCCCAATTAGAAGACGTTCTTGGTTTTCTATGTTTATCGCTAAATCCATTTCGTTACAAGTTAAACGAAAAAAACGATATTTTCGCTGCCTTTATGATAAAATTTAGCTTTTAGAACAAAATTTAACTGTTTGGGGAGGTCACTTGACTCCTATTTCGACCCGTCGGTGCAGCGTGGCCCTAGCGACATGCACACAGAAACAGCGGCGTAGTGGTTCTACGGTATTACTTGCTGCCCTTGATTGGAGTGCGTGACAAATAGTAGGGAAGGCAATATGATTGGCCCACTAACCACTACTTTTTTTCAACTAATAACTCAGAAGCTGCCCGTTGCAGGCAGGCCTGCCCGTTGCAGGCAGGCAGGCGCCGAAGGCAAATAAACACATCAAAACTCCCCCACCATACCACCCACTCTTTTAATCTATCTCAAAAACAATAACTCCCGGTACTTCGGAAGCCCCCAAAGATTATCATCCACAAAAAACTCAATAATTTCTGCCTGAACACGAATATCTTCCATCAAAGGTTTAATTTGTGTTTTACATAACTCGGCACGTTTTTCTTCACTACCGTGTTTTCTGGATTTTAATTTTTCTAGTTTTTGGATATTTGCATAAATTTTATTGGTGGCTGCGCTCAATTTCTTTAAAATATCCATTTGGGCTTTCACGCCACTCGCTCTAATACCTACTTTTTTTAAGGAAGCAATATTTTCCGCAAGGACATTTTGTTGTAAAACAGCAGTCGGAAGCACATATTCGTAGCACAAATGCGACAATTTGGTCGATTCGATGGTCAATCTGGAGATATAATTTTCCATCATGGTATTGTAGTGGGCTTGCAGTTCTCGATTAGAGAAGACGCCGCTTTCGCCAAAAAGTCTTTTAACCTTCAGGGCCTTAAAAGCTTTGAGGGCATCCGGTGTTGCCGGGTTGTTACTTAGACCGCGTTTCTCTGCTTCTTTTTGCCATTCGACACTATAGTTATTCCCTTCAAATAAGATGTTTTTTGAAGCTTTCAAATATTTGGCCAACAAAGACAAAATGGCTTCGTCCTGCTTCATCCCTTTGGCCAACAATTTTTGTAAGTCATCATAAAAAGCCGTTAACTGCTTGCCGACCATCGTATTTAGCGCAAGCATCGGTGCCGCACAATTCATCGAGGAACCGACCATTCTAATTTCAAACTTATTTCCTGTAAAGGCAAAAGGAGAAGTCCGGTTACGATCCGTCGTGTCTAAGGACAAATCCGGCAAACGCTCCATTAACTCCATGACTTTCAGGACATTATCAGAAGAGCTCTTTCCCTTCATGATGTTGTCTAAAACTTCCGTAAGTTGACTACCTACAAAAATAGAGATGATGGCCGGTGGGGCTTCTTGTGCCCCCAAACGGTGATCATTGGAAGCAGAAGCCACTGTGGCTCGCAATAAATCCGCATAGTCATAAACGGCCTTGATGGTATTGACAAAGAAGGTTAGAAAACGCAAATTCTTGCCGGGAGCACCACCCGGAGAAAGCAAATTGAGCCCTGTATCCGTAGCCATAGACCAGTTGTTATGTTTTCCTGATCCGTTCACATCCTTAAAAGGTTTTTCGTGGAGGAGCACTCTCAACTTATGACGTTCAGCCACTCGCTCCATCAAATCCATCAATAATTGATTATGATCCACCGCCAAGTTTACTTCTTCAAAAACCGGTGCAAACTCAAACTGTGAAGGTGCGACTTCATTATGTCTTGTCCTTACGGGAATACCCAACTTATAACATTCCATCTCTAAATCCCGCATAAACGTAAAGATACGGCTAGGTATGGAACCGAAATAGTGGTCATCCAACATTTGCCCTTTAGATGAGGCTTTACCCAAAAGAGTGCGCCCGGTCGCCATCAAGTCCGGTCTCGCATTAAAAAGGGCTTCATCTACCACAAAAAACTCCTGCTCCCACCCTAAGGTCGTAATAATTTTCTTTGCTTTTTTATCAAACAATTGGACCACCGGTAAGGCGGCTTTCTCCAAATAGGCCTTTGATTTTAGTAAGGGGAGTTTGTAATCAAGAGATTCTCCGGAGTAGGTGACAAAAATCGTGGGGATACATAGAGTCTTCCCTTCTCCCACTTCATAAATAAATGCCGGAGACGAAGGGTCCCAAGCCGTATATCCCCGTGCTTCAAAAGTCGTTCTTAGTCCCCCGCCGGGAAAACTAGAGCCATCAGGCTCTTGCTGCGCCAAATCCTTAGCCGAAAAACGTTCAATCACTTGGTCATCCAAGGGTTCCAAATCAAAAAAGGAATCATGTTTTTCGGCGGTTCGACCGGTCAATGGCTGAAACCAATGAGCAAAATGAGTAACGCCTTTGTCCATGGCCCATTTTTGCATGGCTGTGGCAACGATGCCGGCCAATTTTAAATCCAATTTTGCTCCGGAATCAATCGCCAATTTGACTTTTTTATAGGCCGCTTTGCTCAAATACTTTTGCATCGCCTTATCATTAAAGACATTCTCCCCAAAAATAGTAGATACCTTGGGAGTCGGTTTGTCCTGATAGGGCAAATCAATCGGAGAACGGTTTAATAAAATATCAATAGCGGAGAATCGAGTGTTACTCATAGCAAGAGAATTTAACCAATTCAAATAGAAACTGTCTTTATAAATAACAAAAGACTCAATTTCGTCAAAATCATTGGTGGAGATGAAAGAAAAATGGATTATGCTGCAAAAATAATATTTTTTTCTTATTTATTCAATCATGAACCCGTATCTTGCCCATTATCACAATCAATTGCTATGAATTGGAGCAAGCTCATCTTTATTATTTTTGGTATTTCCCATCTTTCATTGACCGCCCAAACCGACTCTCTGCCCCAATCTGCCACCGACTTATTAGAAAACGTCGCTCAAGATGCCGAGACGGAAAGTGTAGATGACAACACCATCTTTGATGCGCTGGAGGCCTTTCGGCAAAATCCCCTTAACTTAAACCTTGCCGACGACGAAGAACTGCACTCCCTTCGATTATTGACGGATATTCAAATTCAAAATATCTTAAATTACCGGGAATTAAACGGCCCTTTTATCGCCATTTACGAGCTACAAGCTGTCCCACAATTAGACTTGGAAACCATCCGCAATATTCTGCCCTTTGTCCAAATCAAATCCGATTTTAGGGATTACCATATCGCACGCAAAGCGCTTTTTGGGGGAGGCAAAAATCAGTTACTTTTTAGGTGGAATCGGACATTCCCCTTGCGCAAGGGATATATCCCCAAAGCAGACACCCTGCAACCGGCCTACTTGGGAGACCCCAACCGATATTATTTTCGATACCGATATCAATATGACAACCGGCTCAGCTATGGACTGACGGCTGAAAAAGATCCGGGCGAACCCTTTTTTAAGGACAACAACAAAAGTGGATTTGATTTTTATTCGTTTCATTTTTTTGCTTACAAGACCCACCCTAGATTTAAGGCGATTGCACTGGGAGACTATCAATTAAATTTGGGACAGGGATTGATATATTATTCGGGTTTTGCGCCCGGCAAAAGTGCTTTCGTGATGAGTATTCGGCGCAGTTCCCCCATTTTACGTCCTTTTGCGTCGGTACGAGAAGCTCAATTTTTGCGTGGGGCGGCCACCACTCTAAAGATAAATGACAAAACAGAACTCACAGCCTTTGCTTCCTTCCGGCACAATGATGCCAATATTTCCGAACCGGATACTTTAGACCCTGAAAATGAGATTTATATATCCAGTTTACTCATCTCCGGCCTTCATCGAACAAAAAGTGAAATCGAAGATAAAAACACCATTAAGAGCACCATCGTGGGTGCGGCCTTGCGGCGAAAAGAAAAAAAATGGCAAATTACATTTAACTCATTGTACGAACATCTAAGTGCCCACCTTAAAAGAAATCCAAAGCCTTATAATCGTTTTTATTTTCAGGGCAACCGATTATTCAACCATAGTATTGACTACTCCTTTAGCTTGCGCAAATTTTATTTTTTCGGAGAGTCTGCCGTGGACCAAAATGGCACGTCTGCCCATGTCACCGGTCTATTGACCGGATTAACCCGCTATACGGATTTGGCCCTGTTGTATCGTCATTTTCCGAAAGGATATGAATCCCTACACGCCGCATCATTTGCCGAAACCAATGGCACCATCAATGAACAAGGACTTTATGTTGGCTTGGATATTCGTCCAATACGTCAATGGACGATTTCGATGTATCATGATATTTGGCATCACCCTTGGTTAAGATTCAAAGTGGATGCCCCTTCTTCCGGCAATGAATCTTTAATCCGAGTGCGGTATTATTTACGTCGTAATCTTGAACTATACCTTCAAGCAAGAAAAGAAGTGAAAGAAACCAATCTTCCCAAAGGACAAGAAGCAATTCATGGTTTAGGATTCAAACAGTTGTATCGATATCGGATACATTTTTCAAAAAAAATCAGTAGGGCTTTGGAATTGAGAACCCGAGCCGAATGGTCCAAACTACGCCTTCCCGGTATAGAAAATCCGGAATCCGGGTTCCTTCTTTATCAGGATTTTATCTATCACCCATGGGAAAATCCTTTTTCGATGACCGCCCGTATTGCTTTTTTTGACACAGACAGTTATGCATCCGGTATTTATGCTTATGAAAATAATATGCTCTATACCTTTTCTATACCATCTTATTACGAAAAGGGCATGCGCACCTATTTGAATCTACGGTACAGACCATTTAGACCCTGGACATTTGAGTTTCGGTGGGCGGCAACACTATTGTCTAACCAAAATGAGATTGGCTCCGGTAATGACTTAATAAATAGCCGATTACGTACGGATTTGGGCCTGCAAATTAGATATATTTTTGGTGGAAGACGCTAGACAAACATATAGGAAGTCACAAAACTCAAAAGGTTTCCGTAGTTTTTTTGATGACCTTTATCGGGCAGTACTCAAAAATTTTGGCTCTGATTCTACTTGATTTAAGAATTGATGCATTTTTTGTCGGGCTTCGTCACTTGCCAAGAAGTAAGTATGCTTATTTAATTTGGCAATAAGACTATGATTTATCTTCATTTTAGAGCAATCCAAAAACGTAAAATTATCCACATGAATTTTATTCGGTAGTCGCTGCCCCAACCTTCTTTCGTGATTTCGTAGCCGGGAAGCCGCTAAGATTCGATCTTTTTTGTTGTACAACACTAAGACTTGGTTGGCCACAAACTCTACTCCATGTTGATAAACAGCAAAATCTCCAATATCAAAATCCGGAGCGGCAAGGACTAGTTTATTGATTATTTTCTCCGTCAGGAAGCCATACTTAATAGATTCCATTAAGAACTGATTGCCCATGGAATGACAAACCAAATCAATTTTCCCTTTAGGACTTTTCCAGGCGACGAGATTTAAGATTTTTCCTAAGTTCTCCCGACTGGCAGCGATATTTTTTTGGCTGCCCTTATAGCTCAACTTATTGGAATCCCACACGATATGAATAATATCGGTGGTCTGATTTTCTTCATCTTCAAAAAAGAATTTTTTGTAAGCCAACACGGTTCTTTGAGTTAATTTGGGAGTGGAAGCATAAAACCCATGAATGTAATATAACGGCCGCTCATGCTGACGCTCATGAATCAAGCTCAAAGCTTCTTCCATCGACCACAGGACAGAGGAATCTTTTTGCGTAAAAAAAATCTTAGTGATTTGGAGCGTGTCCAGTTCTCTAAAACGCCCACACTTCACTTTTGATTGATTGGGGATAATCTGTATAAAAAATTGATGAGATTCCACGGTATCCGTCTTTTCCGCTTGCGCAAAAATCATTGTGTTAAACAAGCTCATTAAAAGAAAAAAAATAAAAGGCAACTTCATGGTGGACTGTTTATTCTAACTGTTTATTTAAGAATACACCCAATCTATAAGTACGAAAGTGGGCCTATTTAGTTGGCGTCAAAGCAATATTTTGCAACGCTATTCTATTTCTGGCGAGAAAACGATTCTGTCAGCCAAAAATTACCTAGCACCCCATCCTATTTGCGAAAGCATCATAAAAAAAAACTCCCCCATCTACAAAGTAGATGAGGGAGTTCAGTTCGTAACCGAAGTTACTATTCATTCAAGTTCTAATACATTCTGGCAACCACTAACTTCTTAGAAGTTGATCTACCGTCTGTTGTTTGAACTTGTACGTTGTAATAACCATTGATAAACTTGTCAAGACTGACTCTAAGCGGAGCAGCATCTACTTCATCAAGGCTAATTGTATTGACTACTTGTCCAAGCTGATTAGTGATGGTCACGGTTGCTTCTGCCCCTTTGTAAGGAAGCAAGTCAATCATGAAATACTCACCGGCCGGATTCGGGAACAAGGTAATCTCCGCTCTATTACCAAAGATAGCTTCTGTTTTATTAGAAACAAACTTTTTGTTGTCTCTAGTAACAGCAATCACTTGATAGTAGTTTTTACCCTCCGCAGGCTCTGCGTCTTTGTAAGTGTAAGTAGAAGTTACATTTTGCAATGTAGCCGCACTTTCAACTTGCGCAATAGGTGTAAAGTTAATACCATCTGTAGAACGTTGAACAACGAAATACTCATTGATGTCACCTGTATTATTCTGCCAAGTTAAATCAGCCGTAAACTCATCTTGTTCAAGAGCTAAGTCCATGATTCTGTCAGAAGCCGCAGCGTAGTCCGCACCACCACAAGCAGAAGCATTTCCGCTCATACGGATATTGACATCCATCTGACCTCCATCAGATAAGCTATAGTACGAACTATTAGGCTGACTAATTACATTGTAGCCCAACCAAGTAGTACCACCAAAGTCATTCCAATCACCCCATAAAGCAGCACCGGTACCGATTTGGAAAGGATGCATCACATTCCAAACTTCAATTTGAGCACCTTGCATGTCCGCAAGACCTGTAATCGTACCTGTAACATTGGTGTAATAATACCAATCAGAATTATCTGCATCGTAACAACCGTATTCGTTAGAATTGGCATCACTAGGAGTCGTAAATGTACGACCGGAGAAGTCCAACTCAAGTTTGAATTTCACATCCCAGTCTTCATGACTACGTACTTTCATGGTCAAATGAGCAGTACCATCTGAATATTCAGTAAATATACTGTTCCCTTTTTCTTCAAAATGAGTCTCCGTCGCAGAGTGTCCAAATTGATCTATAAAGTCATAAGCAAAGAAGCCAAAATCTAAATCGACATCACATTGATAAGCATCCCATACATCACGGACTGCACATGTAGTAACAGCAGGTGCACAAGTAGAAGCATCTCCGCTCAAGTTAAAGTTCAAATCACCATGAGCAGTTCCATAGTCATCTAAAGTGATATTGCCATTATCCGGCTGACTAACGACATCTAAAGCGACCCAAGAAGTAAATCCAAATACATTTTGGTGTAGGTTAGCCCCTGTACCAATCTGTGGAACATACATGCTATGTACTCCATTGATGACAGCACCAGTCAAGTCACCCATACCCGTTATTGTACCTGTCATATCAGAATAATAATACCAGTCACTCATATCTGCATTGAAGCAGTAAGCATCATGTGCATTTCCAGTAGCCATTTTTCCCGTAAGGGTAAAGTCCAAAGCAAATTTAGCATTTGAATTGGTATTATTGACCACTACACCGGTGAAATGAGCCGTACCGTCTTCATATTCAGTGAAGGTACCATCATTAACAAGGTGGTAATTCTTACTGATATTAGACATACCATAAATCAAGTCTTCCGCCCAGAATGTACTCTGAGTAGAGCCATTACATTGAGTCAAATCGGTGATGGTACGAGTCGTACAAACCGCAGGACCATTATAGGTCACTGTGATTGTAAAGCTAGTTGTTTCTGTATTTCCACAATCATCAGTGGCTTCATAAGAAACAGTATATGTACCCGGCGCCAAGTTATCGCCACTAGCAGGACCTGCAGTTTGAGTTACGGTAACAGTACCTGTTGTACAAGTAGAAGTAGCTGTTGGAGCAGTCCAAGTCACAGTAGTACCCGCTGGATCCGGAGCGGTAACATTCATGTCTGCATGTGGATTAAGTGTCAATACAGCTGAAGGAGCGATACCAATAAACCCGGCATCAATATCAGTAATATCTTGACCGGAAGCCACATCAAAACAGTCTGTAAAGCCTGTCCAACCTTGGTTCAAGTCACTATCTTTAGTATCATCTGAACCGGCATTTGTTGGTGCAGGACTAGATCCTTGAGGCCCAACAAACTTCACTTTGTAAGAACCGGGAGCCACATTAGCAAAGTGATAAGCACCGCTAGCGTCAGTCGTTGTTTGACCTTTCCAGTTACCGGCACAATCTGTCAACATCACAAATACTCCTTCTAAGCCAGGTTCTCCGGCATCTTGGATACCGTTTTCATTCACATCATTCCATACATAGTCACCGATAGAACCCGGAGTAACAGCTTGACCTTCTTCTACAGTCACTGTAAAGCTACATGTTTGATAATTTCCACAATTATCAGAAGCAGAATAAGAAACTGTTTGAGTACCAATCGCCATTGGTTGGTTATTCATCGGACCGGAAGTTTGGTTCAATGTTGCACCACCTGCACAAGTAGAGGTAGCCGTAGGCTCTGTCCAACTAACAACAGCTGTATTCTGTCCAAAAGGAGCAGTCACTGTAATGTCATCAGAACAAGCCAAAGTCAAATCACCACCTGTTTGTCCATCAGGAACAAAACCGGCATCAATATCTGTTCTATTTTGACCGGAAGTCAAATCAAAACATTCGGTAAAACCAGTCCAACCTTGTAATAAATCACTGTCTTTAGTATCATCTGAACCGGCATCAGTCGGTGCATTAGTATAATTAGCAGGAGTTACAAATTTGATTTTGTATGATCCCGGAGTCACGTTTGTGAAAGCGTATGATCCGTCAGCAGCTGAAGTCGTTTGACCTTTCCAGTTACCGTCACAATCTGTCAACATAATAAAGACATCACCAATACCAGGCTCACCGGCATCTTGGATTCCGTTTCCGTTGGTATCGCTCCATACGAAGTCTCCTACAGAAGCAGGGTCATTACC
>JANTGI010000065.1 GCA_024762995.1 Saprospiraceae bacterium
TCATATCCAGTAGAAGTGAGGATGAACGACCGATCCCGCAGGGTCGAGTGCGACAGCGGTCGAAGGGAGAGAACGGCGATAGCCGCTGGGACTATGCCAAAAAAGGGCGGTGTATTTTCGGGCTTTTGAGTGAAAAAAGGCGATTATCAATAATTAGGTAAAAGTTCAATGAATATCTCTAGATCAATAATAAAGACTGGACTTAAGGTTATTAGTATTGGGTTAGCTGATGGTTTGGTTTGCATTAATTAGTCATTTCAGTGTTGATTTTTGGGCGACGGATGAGTTGGTGGTGGATGAGTTTATTGTCCGATTACAAAATCATCATTAGGACACGCCCAAAATAAATGTCCACTTTATTCGGCTTTTTTTTGATTAAGGTTTGTGATATATCACGAAGATCGCTCTCGCTAGCATCGCTCTTCTCGCCTTGTCTAATCTCAAAATTATCTCGCCTAATTGTGAACATTTATTCTGATTGTGTCCATAGCTCCGGTACTTGCCTGAAGTGAATGATGAAGATATGGGATTTATCTGGCAATAATTAATTGGCCAATAAATTGCTCTTCGTTGATTGAAAATTTGATAAGATAATCTCCGGTGGGTAAAGACGGAAGATTGGCATCTAGTTCTTGCCCCGCTAGGAATGTCTGTTTTGAAAATAAAAGATGTCCTTGCATGTCAAAAATATCCATCTGCCCCTTGCCATTTACTGTTTTGTGTAAATTAAGTTTTATATGGCTAGAAGCCGGGTTTGGGGATAGGCTCAAGATGTTGGCATTTTTGAGTTGGAAAATGCTTACTAGATGATCAAATTTTGTTTCAACGGTATTTGTCACAATCGGTTGATTGAAGTCAAAGTAAATCTGTGCGGTATTGTCAATCGGTGTTCCTAGGGCCAGGCCTTCCTTTGGTTTAATGCGAAACTGAACAAATCCATGGCTTTGAATTTCATTGGATGTGCTATCAGGCAAATTAATATTGTTAAAGAGAAATGTCAATGCATTGTCTTTCTCTATAGACCAACTAACCGGATGGCTGTAAGAGACAATCTCCAAAGTCCTAAGGTCAAGATTGGGGCTGATGGTATCTATCACCTTTACATTGTCCGCTTGATAATTGCCGGTGTTTTGGAAGCGAATGGTATAGGTTAAGGATCTTCCGTCTGTAAGATATTCAGGCGGGTAATTGGTTGATGGTGCTACTTTTTTATCATTAGGGTCAAAAGAACCTACAATGATTTCTTGTAAGGCAGCGATGTTGTTTTCAGGAGTTTCATCATTTTCGACAGGAGATACAATGGATGCAAACACAATACTATCACCAATCATAGCTGAAGCAGTTACGTTTAGGTTGACTATAATATCGGTAGATTCGAGAACGTCTAAGTCGCCAAGTTGCCATATAAGCGTATCCGCATTCTGCGCAGAAATGTCGGGTGAAGCAGAAAGGAATGAAGCCTTGCTGTCTAGTGTTAATTTTACCTTAGGTTGGAGTTTTTCGGTTCCTTTATTTTTGATATTTATGTAAAGTTTATTGTCAAATCCCGGTCTAAATGGGGTTAGGCTAGTCATCGTGATTAAAAGGTCGGGGTGGTTGGCTAAGAAATGAATGCCAAAGTCATAGCCATCTATGTTTGAAGATATTTGGTAGCCACCGGATGGTGATACTGTACTAAATGAAATCGGTGCGACGGCTTTTATAGAGTCGGTTGCATTGTCTGCATAAGTGGAGTATTGACCATTTCCTTTGCTCTTAGTGAAGGTTTGGTTGGTGTTGATTAGTACACCCGATAGCGGCTTTTCTCCAATATCATGTGCTCCATTATTATTTTCATCATTGTAAACAAGACCTGTTTTTATCGTAAGATCTGAATCATGTATCCAAACCCCGTTATTTTCTGTGCCCAGAACAAGCTTATTACCATCATAGGCAATACTATAAGAACGTGTGGCAGTCAAACCATCGTTCATTGGAGCCCATGAGTCACCCCCGTCAGTGCTAATATAAAGGCCATACCCCCGCCCAATCGTTGCAAAAATTAAGCTGTCAGAGCCTGCTTCTCGGAAAGGAAGAGCCGTTCTTCCAAAAGAATTAGAAGGCAAACCTTCAGGTTCGTATTGTTGCCAGCTAAGTCCAAAGTCATCAGAAATTTTATAACCTTTATCTATAAAAATCCTATCACCGATTCTTGTGAACCGTAAAGATTCACTCCCTCCACCCGAGGCAGTTTCTGTCCAAGTACTGCCCTGATTGGTGCTTACAAAGGTTCTCCCCCCGGTAACGGAAAGGAGATAGTTTCCGTTTGCAATCATAAAATCATCCAGGTCTTCATTGCTTAAATCTGTTGGGAGATTTAAGTCTTGCCAGTTTGCCCCTACATCATTGGTAAATATTACACCTTTTTGCTTTGATGGCGTATAAAGCGTGTTGCCATCTAAAAATAAGGACATGTAATAGTTCTCACCGGAGTCGCCGGTTAGTTTGGTGATTTCTCCATTTAATAGCATGAGTACGTGCTGTGTGGTAGCTATGAAAGCGGTGTCTCCTTTGAATATCATGTCATGTATGCCCTCCTGATTTCCTGCATCATACGGAAGTATGATTTTTTCCCAGCTGATACCATCATTTTCTGATTTGAACAAATGACTAGATGTAGCCCTTTGCACGTAGATATTTCCGTTGGGAGCAATATATACCTTGGGAATTGCTGAACCAATAAATCCATTGTTACTATAAAAATAATTATTGGGTTCGATTTGATAGAATCCATAATAATTACCATAGATAAAGTGTCCACCGGTTTCTATTAGACATTCATCACCTATTCCCCAATGATAAGGAGCTTGCGTTGTTGTGCTTAGCCATGTAACGCCATTATCAGAAGATGTGAGTAGATTGCCTTTATACTTATAGATTAAATTACCTGATTCTCCTCTAAAAATAGGAATAGAATAGTGGGGCGGGGGATCCAAATATTGGGAAGAAGATGTGAAGTTTTGGCCTAAATCCTGTGAGACAAAGGTGGAGTCATTTCGGGAAGCAATAATTAAATCATTTTCATTGTAAAGTATATGGGAGAAAGTACCTAGTAGCGTCCAGCTTTCGCCGAAATCATTTGAAATGTAGGTTTTATTAGTGTTGGAATTTGTAATGAAAAAGTGCTTGGCAAAAAGAGTTTTCACGCCGCCAAATAGATTGGCGGGTGGATTGAAAACCTCCCAGTTAGCTCCATTGTCCTCAGACTTAATAAGGTCGTCATCATAATAATCTATGCGATATAAGTTGCCATCACCGGCTCGTATTATTTTGGGGTTATAATAAGAAGTTAGGTGCATTGATGAAAATGGATGAATTTCCCAGTTTGCCCCTCCATCAGTACTTCTATATAGCAATGTTGTGTAGATGCTAATATAACTCCAAAATGCTGAAACCTTGAACTTATTTACTAATATGAAAATTTCGGACCCGGAGTGTGATATGTATTTGATATTATCATTAGGTGTTAAAAAGTTGCTGCGCGTCCAACTGGCTCCATTGTCCTGAGACTTATATAGGCCATCAGATGTGCCGGCCCAAATGGTGCCGTCAATATTGTCCATAGTGTGTACACATCCTCCTTCCGGGCCACTAGTTTGCACACATTGGGCGGATAAGGAAGTAAGAAAAAAAGAAATAAAAAGGACTAGAAATAATCTAGGAGATGATGTCTTGAACATGATGTCGTATTTTTACTTAAAAAATGTAGTATTAGAGAAAGATGTTCTACAAGTAATGAATTGCCCTATGGCACAAATATATAGATAAAAAGTTATTTTTGCAAAAAAAAGGAATTAAATGTGGCTCTTTTTTTCTGAATCATTGTTTTAAAAAATGTGATTTTACTTAACTAACTAGACTGATTATTAGACGATTAAGATACCGTTTGCTGAATAATCAATATACTATATGCCAAATCCAAAATTCACTAGAAACGATAATGGACAAAAAAAAGGATAGCTCAATAAAAAGCCATCCTTTTTTTTGTTTTATGAAAATGATTATTTAGCCCAAATCTTATCCGTAGTTACATTGTGACAACTATTGCAAGCCCCGGTTTTTACGGAAGTTGACATGTATTTTGTGCCTGTGGGGCCTTGCACGCTTGGAAACAAACCATCACCAAAACTAACATCATCTGTACTGTAATAGTTTCCTTTAGCATCCCCTTCAAAGGTGTATTTAAGTTGTCCACCCCCATTGGCTTCAGTATAAAGCTTGATGGTTGTATTGGCTAAAGTAGCAAGTTTCGTGGAGTCATAGACCGTGCCGGCAATATTAAACCAGCCTTTTCCTCCACCACCGGATTTGTGGCACTCCATGCAGTTTTTTCCCATATTGTGGCTTTCATTACTACCGTGGCTGCTGATATTCTTAACATTTGCGCCATTTTCTTTTTCGCATGATGAAAATACCAAAACGCTAAGCCTCAACAGGAGCATCACTAAGAGATTCTTTTTCTGTGACATAAGTTCAATTTTTTGTTGGATAAACGTATTCAAAAACAAATGTTATGTCATCATCTACTTTTGAACCTTTTACAAGTACAAATGTTAGGTACGCGAATTTGTCGATAAACCAAATGCAAAAATTCTACAAGATAACGTTATTGTTTTTGGCGGTGCTCTTTGTTGTTTTGCACAATGTCACCCCTCATACCCATGATGATGGTCTGGGTGAGCAAGGTATTTCGGTAATGAGCTCATCTGAATATGGAATTTTGGGTGAAGGATTATTTGTTGATTTGGGTGATGACCATCTAAGCGTTTTTTCTAGATGTCAGAACCTTTCTTTCAACAAAATCATTGTAAATAGTGACCATAGTCAAATTGCTCCTTTAGTTTCTTGGTTGGAATACCCATGTGGGGATATTCTCAGTACGCAGAATATATCCTTGTATTGTGTTGATTATCAAGATGATGTCTTATCAAATGTTTGTGTTTCTCGCGGGCCACCTGTGCTGGGCTAGACTCCATTTCTTTCCTTTTTTTATTTAATCCTTTGCTTTTAGGCTTTCCTTTTTGTAGGAAGGTAATGGGGATGAGTCGTTCTTCATGAATCATTCTGATTTTTGATTTACGAAAGTAGTTCATTTTTGTCCTTAGATATCAATCATCTAAGGTCTTATCTTCACTTTAAGGTATTCCAATGTTTGATAAAATTATTCAATTCTCTCTTGAGAATAAGTTACTAGTTTTACTAGGTGTCTTGGCTCTGGTGATAATGGGCGGTTATTCTGCCACACAAATTCCGTTAGATGCCGTTCCAGATATTACTAACAATCAGGTGCAGATTGTTAGTACTTCTCCGACTCTTGCGCCGCAAGAAATGGAACAATTAATCACTTATCCAATTGAATCGGCTATGACTAATTTGCCGGGAGTAGAAGAAGTTCGTTCTATCTCAAGATATGGTTTGTCCGTTGTGACTGTGGTATTTGTAGAAGATATGGATGGAATGTTGGCTCGTCAATATGTCCAAGAACAGTTAAATATCGCCAAAGGAGCATTGCCGGAAGGCTTGACAGAGCCGGAATTGATGCCCATCACTACGGGATTAGGTGAGATTTACCAATATGTTTTGACTGTCGATAGTGCTCATTTGGGGCAATATGATGTAACAGAGTTGCGAACTATTCAGGACTGGATTGTGAAAAGGCAGCTTAACGGGACAAAAGGAGTAATTGAAGTTAGTAGTTTTGGTGGTAACCTAAAGCAATATGAAGTGGCGGTAAGTCCTGATGCACTAAAGAGTCATCAATTGACGATGCAAGATGTGATTCATGCATTAAAGTCGAATAATCAAAATAGCGGGGGCAGTTATATTGAAAAAGGCCCTTATTCTTATTATATACGGACTACCGGCCGTTTAGAGACGATGGACGAAATTCGAAAAGTCCCTGTTGCCAACAAAAAGGGTGTACCCATTACTATTGGGGATGTAGCCCAGTTAAATATCGGCTCCGCCAAAAGATATGGGGCCATGACGATGGATGGGCAAGGTGAAGTTGTTGGAGGAATTACCCTGATGCTAAAAGGTGCAAATACTTCAGAAGTTTTAGCAAATGTAAAGAATCGTGTGGCTAAAGTTCAAAAGAGCCTACCCAAAGGTGTCCATATTTATCCATATCTAGATCGCTCCAAGTTAATAGCCAGGACGATTAGTACTGTAGAGCGAAATCTGTTAGAAGGGGGATTGATTGTGATATTTGTACTTTTAATATTGTTGGGGAATCTTCGTGCGGGTTTGGTGGTGGCTTCAGTGATTCCGCTGTCTTTATTGTTTGCACTAACATTGATGCGCTATTTTGGTATTTCTGCAAATTTGATGTCTCTGGGAGCTATTGATTTTGGTATTGTAATTGACGGGGCGGTTATTATTGTTGAAGGATTGCTTCATGCTTTAGCGGCCGGATATGTTGGGACGAAGCTGACTCAGCAAGGAATGGATAATATTGTTAAAGAGTCCACGTCTAAGATTTATCGTTCAGCCGCCTTTGGGGTATTAATTATTTTGTTGGTTTTTATTCCGATTTTGACATTAGAAGGTACAGAGGGAAAAACTTTTCGACCGATGGCCCAGACAGTAGGCTTTGCCGTTTTTGGCTCTTTGGTCTTATCATTGACCTATGTGCCGGTGATGGTAGCTATATTTTTAAAGAAAGATATCAAGCTGACCAATACTTTTGCAGATAAGGTAATGCGTTTTTTGCGGAAGCTGTATCAGCCGAGTATTCAAATGGCATTAAAAAGACCTTTTGTTATTTTAGGGATTGGTGTCTTGGCATTTATTTATACACTATTGGCTTTTAATCGTCTTGGGGCTGAATTTGTACCTACCTTGGAAGAAGGAGATATTGCCATGCAGCAATCCATTAAACCGGGTAGTTCTTTGGACGAAAGCATTCATACATCGAGCCTTGCGGAAAAAATAATACTTAAAAATTTTCCTGAAGTAAAACACGTGATATCGAAAATTGGGACGGCAGAAGTGCCAACTGATCCAATGGCGATTGAAGATGCGGATGTCATGATTATTATGAAAGATAAGGCGGAGTGGGTGTCCGCTTCTACACGTGAAGAAATGATGGATAAAATGAAGGAAAAATTGGCATCCATTACTTGGGCTTCTTTTGAATTTACCCAGCCCATTCAATTAAGATTTAATGAGTTGATGACAGGTTCCAAGTCGGATATTTCTGTTAAATTGTTTGGAGAAGATGTGGCTGTCTTAAAATCAAAGGCCGATGAAGTGGCGGCTATTGTTGAAAAAATTCCCGGTGCCGGAGATGTAAAAGTTGATCAGACGGATGGTTTGCAACAATTAAATATTAAATATGACCGACAGAAATTAGCTCAATATGGCATCTCCGTGGAGGATGCCAATCAGGTGATTAGAGCGGCTTATGCTGGGGAGCAAGTGGGTAATATTTTTGAAGAAGAAAGGAAATTTGACTTAGTGGTAAGAGTGAATAGAGATGCGCGTAAGTCATTGAAAATTAGTCAGTTAAACATGATAACTGCAGGTGGTTATCCCATGCCTATTAGTGGTTTCGCTTCCGTTGATACGATAGAAGGGCCGATGTTAATTTCTAGAGAACAGGCTAAACGATTTATTAATATTGGGATCAATGTTAGGGATAGAGATGTAGCGAGTTTGGTGGCTGATATTTCTAATAAGTTGGATGATGAATTAGTTTTACCGGCAGGTTATGAATTACAATATGGTGGGCAATATAAAAACTTAGAGAATGCATCTAAGCGTTTGATGGTGGCTGTTCCGATTGCTTTATTTTTAATTTTACTTTTGTTGTTCATGGCATTTGGTAACCTAGTAGATGCACTTACCATTTTTATAGCTGTGCCTTTGTCAGCGGTGGGAGGCGTAATTGCTTTACAAGTGCGCGGTATGCCATTTAGTATTTCGTCAGGTATTGGTTTTATCGCCTTATTTGGGGTGTCTGTGTTGAATGGAATAGTATTGTTAAGTGCGATTAAACAGTTAGATGTCAAAAAGTTTGCAGACTTAAAATATTTGGTGACTGCTGCAAGTGTGAGTCGGTTGCGTCCGGTATTGATGACTGCTTTGGTGGCTGCGCTTGGGTTTATTCCGATGGCGCTTTCCACGGGTAGCGGTGCTGAAGTGCAACGACCCTTGGCAACCGTTGTTATTGGTGGTTTGATTTCATCCACTTTGTTGACCTTATTGATACTACCGACCATTTACTATTTGATTAATCGAAAAAAGTGGGCAACGGATATGATGATGATTATCTTTTTGGTCGGCTTCGTAAGTATGGGTCAAGCACAAAGCCCAATGACGATTGACAATGTAGTTGCACATGCTATCTCTAATCATCCGTCTATTCAAAATGTGGAAATGGATGTGGATATTGAGTTGTTGAATAAAAAGGCAATTAATGCTTTTGATCCACTTGAAATGGGTTATTATGGTGGGCAGCTCAATGGTAAGGATTATGATCACAACCTAATGGTCCAGCAGGACATAAGCCCGCTATTCCGGAAAAAGGGGCAAGCTGAATATTATAATAATAAAGTAAAGTCCATTGCTTTTCAGAAACAATTATTAGGAAATCGCCTGAATTTTGAGTTGCGAAAAGACTTTAATCATTATGCTTATCTACAAGAATCCATTAAACTCTTGAGAGAATTAGATAGCACTTATGCAAAATTAAAATCTATTATTGATTCAAAAATTCGCTTGGGAGATGTGGACTTTTCAGAGCAAGCATTATTGGAGATGCGGATGCTTGCGCAAAAAAATAGAATTATACGGCTTACGCAAAATAAGGCGATGTTGGCTAGTGATATACGACAAAAAGCTTATTTGGATGAAGAAGTGGAGTTGGCTGATATTGAGTTTTATCCTTTTGCCGAAAGGCAGTATGAGCTGGAAATGAATAGTTTAATTTTGCAATCTTATCAATTACAAGCCACAGTATTAGATGCGGATGCTAAGTTGAACAAAAGGCTGGGTAAGCAACCAAATCTTTCTATTGGATATCAATTTCAATCCTTTCAAAAGCAATGGGGATTTCATGGTTTTTTTGTGATAGCAGGTATTCCAATTGATCGTCGGAAGATAAGAAGCAAAAATGAACAAATTACTCTCCGACGACAACAGGTTTTGAATAATAAAGAGTATGAAGTTAATCGTATTGCATTGAAAATCAAGCAATTAAAAAGTCAGCTTATTACTTTGCAGTCAAGCATGGATAATCTAAAACAAATTCAAGCTAAGAGTAAAAATTGGCAAAGCTTGCTATTGAAGCAATATGAATATGGAGAGATTGATTTTCTTCGATTTAGTCAAATTCAGGAGCAATTTATCCAAAATCGAATGGATTATTTGGATTTAGTAAAAGCGTGGAATGATGCGCAGTTACAGCTTTCTTTCTTAACTCAAAAATAAACAAAAATGAAAATTTCATTAAATCATAAAATTAGGTTGTTTAGCGGCCTTTTGGTAGGACTATTATTTTGGGGGGTATTCGTAGAATCCGGATGTAGCTCTGAAAAGCCTGATGAGCAGGTTCCGGAGCCTCCTGCTGTTTCTAATGGATTAGCTATTAGCGAAATAGAGAAAAATGACAAAGTCCAAATCGCTAGTTTATCTAAAAAAGACCTTCAGCATGAAATTGATTGTACAGGCTTGGTCGAGCTGCCCCCGACTGAATTAGTTTTTGTCCATTCTCGTGCAGCCGGATTTGTGAAAGGTCTAAAACATACTCCCGGAGATTATGTTAAAAAAGGTGAATTGTTGGCGATCATTGAAAATCCAAAACTAATAGAAGAGCAAAGGTTATTGATGGAAGCAAAAGCAGATTTGGAATACGCAGAAGGTGATTTTGAAAGAATACGTCAATTAAAAGAAAGTGAGGCGACTTCTGAAAAAAAATATCAAGAATCTTTAGCACGCATGAAGAAGTTGCAAGCTACTTACAATGGTTTTAAAAGTGAATTAGATGCGCTGGGAATAAATATTACTAGGTTAGAACAGGAAGGGGTTTTTCAATCAACTATTTCAGTTTATGCATCTACAACTGGTTATATTCATTCAGTAGATGTGAATCTCGGACAGATGATTCAGCCGGAGCACAAATTGATGGAAATTGCTAATAATGAACATATGCATTTGGAACTAAATGTATTGTCGAAAGATGCTCCTTTTGTTCTTAAAGGGCAAAAAGTTCAATTTGTTTTGCCTGGTTTGGATAAAAGCTTTGAAGCTGAAGTTGTAAAAATTAATCCCTTAATTGATGCCGCAACAAATACCATGAATGTGCATTGCCATATTGAAGGGCATAGAAATCTGGCCATTAAGCCCGGCGTGTTTGCCAATGCAAAAATAATAGGTTCGACACATGCACAAATGGGCTTGCCGATGGATGCGGTCGTTAAGGAAGGAGATTTGTTTTTTGCTTTCAGAGTCCATGGAGATAAGTTGAAAAAAGAATTATTGAAAAATCCAATTGTTCAAAATGATTGGGTGACTTTTGATAATGATCCGGAAGGTAAATGGGTTGTCTCAGGTGCTTATTATTTAGTCGGCGGGGAATAGCCTGATGTCTCAATTGGGGCATCGGAAATCATATGCGCGCCATTTGTGCTGTGAAGTTGAAATTTTGTGCTTCACAAAAAATTTGTTCAAAATTAAAAATTAAGAATCATGAATTTGAATTGTAAAGTATTGATTGTCAGTGTGATAGTTGTGTTATTTGGGTCTTGCTCGGACACAACGAATAGTCAAGATAGTCAATCATCTGTATCGTCTGAATCGGTAAATGAAGGATTAACATTGGTTAAAAATAATTGTTATGTTTGCCATAATCCTAATACAAAATCTCACGATGACATCATCGCTCCACCATTAATTGCTGTGAAAAAACGATACTTGATGGCTTATCCATCCCAAGATGAATTTGTTAGGGAGATGACTCATTGGATTACAGAACCTAAAGAAGATTTGGCTTTGATGAGGGGAGCTGTAGAGCGTTTTAAAGTAATGCCTAAGTTAGCGATCTCAAAAGAAGATGCGCAAAAAATAGCTCAATACATTTTTGAGAATGAAGTGGAAGCGCCAGCTTGGTTTGCCGAGCATGAAAAACAACAACATGGTGGTGATGCCGGGCAAGGGCGCGGTAAAGGAATGGGTAATGGGCATGGTCATGCTGGGCAGGGTGGTGGACGCTCCAATGCATGGATGAGTGACATTGCGTTAGTGGATGGCAAAAAATGGGAATCAGATGATATTACTATGGAGCATATCGAGAACCTAAAACAAATAATTGCTGATAATAAGGTGAGAGATGACGAAGCTGCATTTAAAGGCTTGGCCAAAAAAATGACAAAAGAGTTGGATCTTCTTTTTAGTGATTGCACTATGGAAGGGCCTGACCATGATGCTTTGCACAAATATTTAGTATCCTTGATTAACAAAAAGGATATGTTGGCCGAAGTGGATAGTCAGGAAAAGGGACGGAAAATTGTGGCTCGAATTCAGGAGCAATTGAATGACTATGAGCGTTTTTTTCAATAATTAAATTAAGTAATGATATGCAAATTGCACATCATTACTTTTAAAAATCACACAGTTCAAAAAAACAAAAAAATGAAGTTATTTTCTTTTATAATTTTATTAGTTTGGAGTTCTTATGCTTTGGCACAGGCTCCTTTTTCCGTGAGTATTGAACCCATGACCATTGCGGGTGCACCTGGTATTCATTCTTATGTTTGGGGGAAATCGACAGATGGGAAGTGGTTGGTTTTGGGTGGTCGTACTGATGGGTTGCATCGGAGACAACCTTGGGCTGCCTTTCAGCCTGAATTCAACAATACAGTCGCCACCGTGATCGATCCTGTGACTCATGAAGTCTGGTCAAAATCATTGCATGAATTGGCGGTACCTATTTTTGAACAGTTGCAATCCACGAACCAAAATTTTATTCAAGTGGGTAATAAATTAGTCACAACTGGAGGGTATGGGTATTCGGCAACGGCTGCGGATCATATCACATTTCCTGATATTACAATCATTGATGTGGACGAAATGGTAGCTGCAATTGTTGATAATCAGTCGATTATACCTTTCGTGACGCAATTGGAAGATACATTGATGGCTATTACAGGTGGGCAAATGGGCTATATGAGTGGGGTATATTATCTGGTGGGTGGCCAGCAATTTGATGGTCAATATAATCCGATGGGGCCGAATCATGGGCCAGGTTTTGTCCAAAAATATAGCGCTCAAATCCGAAAGTTTGAATTAGATTTTTCGGGTATGATACCTGTTGTAACTCATTTGACACCGATGACAGATTCGATTGTACTGCGTAGAAGAGATTATAATATGTCTCCGCAATTATTTGCCAATGGAGATCATGGATTTACGATTTTTACCGGTGTATTTAAGCAGCCTGACGATACGCCGTTTTTTGATATAGTCAATGTGACCGCGAATAATTATGAAGTAGTTCCCAATTTTACACAAACTCTAAGCCATTACCATAGTGCTAAAATTCCGATGTTTGATTCAGTGAATAATACCATGCACACATTATTTTTTGGGGGAATGGCTCAATACTATTATGATGAATCCGGGAGTTTAATCAATGATGAAGAAGTTCCTTTTGTGAAAACAATTAGCAGGGTGACTCGCCTGAGTGATGGTACTTACGAAGAAGTTAAATTGGATATTGAGATGCCTGATTTGGTTGGGGCAGGGGCGGAATTTATTCCTGTTAATCAATATTTCTCGGAAGAGATATTAGCTTTTCAAGCCCTTCCGGAAAATAGTAAAACATTGGTAGGGTATATATACGGTGGGATTCATAGCTCGGCTGATAATATTTTCTTTATCAATGATGGAACACAAAGTTACGCTTCCAATAAAATTTTCAAGGTATATATTGATAATACGATTACTGATGTGAAGGAGTTAAAGAGTAATGGTGTATTTGATTTAAGGATTTTGCCCAATCCAACATGGAACAAACAGGTTTATGTTGAATTTAAAACCCCTGCTAAAGTAAAAGTAGCAATTGACCTTTATGATATGAATGGCCAAAAGCTGGAAGAGCTTTTTAAGCATACCTTGGATCGGGGAGAATACCGCCGTGCTTTTGATTTTAGTAAATGGGCTAAGGGGCAATATTTGATTCGTATTTCGGATGGGAGCTATAGTCAGGTTAGGATTTTGGTGATGCGGTAGGAATACGCTAAGGTGATTGTTTAGGCGGTTTGCAGATGCATATTCGTGGTGGTGGATTGTATGAAGAGCGGACGGTGAAGGCGATGATGGTTAGAATGACCATAACTGCGGTGACAGCAGCGATTGCTTATTTGATAATTAATAAAACCAAAAAAGTATAGTGCTTTATTGGTACGTCTCAATTTTTCAGGGAGTATAGGCTTGCGCAAATAAATCAAATAAAAACCATAATAGTTGGGTTTAAGTTCGTATCTTGGCGCACTTTTGATTGGATTCAATAATCCAAGTTGAATGAAAAAAATGAAAATGACTGAACTGGAGAATGATTATTTGGCCACCCATTACATACACAAAAGTAATTGGTTGAGAGCAGCAGTATTGGGTGCCAATGATGGTATCTTGTCCACGGCCAGTATAGCTATTGGTATTGCGGCGGCAAGTGCCACAAGAGAGCCGGTTATATTGGCTACTGTTGCCGGCTTGGTTGCGGGTGCCTTGTCGATGGCTGCGGGGGAGTACGTTTCTGTCAGCTCACAGACGGATATTGAGACGGCTGATATTGAAAGAGAAAAACAAGAACTGGAAGAGATGCCCGAATTAGAACTCAAGATGTTGGCAAATATTTACGAAGAAAGGGGCGTATCAAAAGAAACGGCCTTAAGGGTCGCCAAGGAGTTAACGGAGCATGATGCGTTGGGAGCACATATTCGGGACGAATTGGGGATAAATGAAATAAGCGAAGCCAAACCATTGCAAGCGGCTTTTGCGTCGGGCGCTTCCTTTATCGCTGGTGGCTTGCTACCCCTGATAGTTGTTTTGTTTTTGCCACTCAAAAGCCTGGAATATTCCTTATATGGATTTTCTATTTTGTTTTTAGCCCTTTTAGGCGCCCTTGCGGCCAAAACAGGTGGCTCCAATGTCCTTAGAGCCATCATGAGAATTACATTTTGGGGAACCATCGCCATGGGATTGACCGCTTTGGTTGGGTCTTTGTTTGGGGTTAATGTTTGATGTAGTTAAGTTAGCAACGAACCCGGACCATAAGCAAAAGCCCTGATAGCGCGCTATACATATATGCGCTATCCATATATATCAACCCCATCCATGTCAATCCCAAACATATCGCTCGTAGTACCAATACTCAGGCATATAGAATAATTCATTCCCAAATTTATCATAAAGTTCTTTCAGTTGATAACTTTCGTCAATGAGACGGTAAGTTTTGAAGTCTTTGTGTTTGATTAAGGTGTCAAGAATAAAAAGATCATCTTCTTTATTTTGCCCCAAAAGATGGAAATATTCCTTTTGTCCCCAATAGCCGTATTCAATATTTATGTCAATACGAGACACCATATTTTCTGCAAGTTCTTTTACACTTGTCGTTTTGAGTTGATGGTTTCCAATCGGTGAAATATCGTGCCCCATTTTCTTTTTTTTAGCTGATATTACAATATCCTTGATTCTTTTAGCTTTTTAGCTCGTTTTTGTTTTCTGTTAGAATTACTCAAGTTTTAGAGCCCTGAAAGGGCAACATAGTTAAACAAATGGCACAGACATTTGTGCCGTACTGAAAAGTCTATTAAGCCCTGAAAGGGCGCTATCCATTTTGCGAAAGCAAAGAAAAAAATCAACCCAAAAACCCAATTTTCCTTATTCCGGAGCCACAAAAACCTTCCATTGGACTAGCCAATTTACCAAAAGATGTGTCCATTGCACCAGCGTTTTATCATTTTCCGCAAGGCCGACTCCATGGGGGCCATGCTCGAAAATATGTAGGGTGGCCGGAATCCCCATTTCCCGTAAGGCTAAATAATATTGGACACTATTTTGAACGGGAACGGAATGGTCATCACTAGTGGCAAAGATAAAAGTGGGGGGCGTCTGTGGCTTCACTTGGAGATGGGATGACAGGTAATCCATGTCTTTTTGCTTGGGTGTCGGGCCTAATAGGAAGCGCCGTGAACCCCAATGCGTATATTTGTCATTCATCGAAATAACAGGGTAGGCGAGCACGCAAATGTTTGGTAAACAGCTAGTTGCATCAATGGAGTCGCCTTCCATACCGTCGTCAAAATGAGTCGCTAGGGTCGAAGCCAGATGTCCTCCGGCCGAAAATCCCATGATGGCGATTAAGTCCGGATTGATGTTCCATTCGGTCGCATGTGCGCGAATATATCGTAGGGCGCGCTTCGCATCATTGAGCATGTCAGGATGTTTATTGCCGGTGCCGTCAAACTTTCCTAACCGATATTTGAGCACGAAGGCATGAGCGCCATGTGCATTGGCCCATTTGGCGATTTTGTGTCCTTCATGGTCGATGGCGTGCATCGTGTATCCACCGCCCGGAAAAATGAGTAGGGCGGGGGTGTTGGGTTTGGCATCGGGCAGGCGATAGTCATACAACTTGGCCACTGCGCCCTTTTCGGTCATGGCCAATCCGTTATCCTTTACGGGATATATCATTAATTCTTTTCCTGCTTGCGCAAAAAGGAAAGTGGGGAAAATTAAAAATAAAAACAAATATTTCATGGTTCAAAATTTAAAAATCTTATAGTTTAAATCTGCTTGAGCCTTAAAGCGAAGCGGTAGGCAGGCAGACTCCTAAACTTCTAAACTCTTTCCCTTACAAGTCCAGCTTACCAATCTCTCCGCAGGCTCCGAGCTTAGCAATCTGGTGCCGTCAACTTCTCAACCTGCCTGACGCCTTACAAGTGAAGTAGAAGGCAGGCAGGTTCCTAAACTTCTCAACTAAAAAACACCCAAAATCTGCTCAGGCAATCCAATAATCAAAATGGCTGAGACAATGATTGCTAAGCCCAAATATAAGACATTATATGTTTTTTTGCTGGATCCTTTCCATTCTTTGAAATACAGTCCCCACAAATTACTGAACAAAATAATAAAGGACATGTGGATGGCCCATGATGCAAAGTCATATTCTTTTCCTAGTTTGGTCGTTCCCATGCCGTAAAAGAAAAATTGTAAATACCAAGTCAATCCACCTAGTGCTGCCCAAAGGTAATTTTTGGTCAAAGGCGCAGATGAATTTGTAAAATCTGTGTAAGATTTATTTTTAATACTAAGGTAAACGGTGTAGATAAAATTGGTGGTAATGCCACCCCAAAGAATCCAAACCAAAGTCGCATTGTTCTGAAAAATGGGGGTCACACCATGGGCAATAGCGGCTTCGGAAATAGGCTGTCCGGCCTCTAGCCCAAAAGCAAAGGATGCACTCAAAATACCGGCAACAGTCGCCACGCCTAAGCCTTTCCAGAGATTGAATTCTTTTACTTCCCCCTTGTCTGTACCCAAGTCCTTTTCTTTTAGGATACCTGCTTTTCCGGCAACGGCGACACCAATTAAGGCCAGAATAATTCCGAAAAATACCAATTGCCCGGAAGGTTTGCTTATTAATTCGCCCATCTCTCCCTTGTAAATTGGTGGCACCAAAGTCCCAAAAGCCGTCGTTAAGCCCAAAGCAATCGTCATCCCCAATGCAACACCTAAGTATCTCATTGTCAGGCCAAAAGTCAAGGCCCCGATGCCCCAAAGCACGCCAAAAATGTAGGTCCATTTGATGGCACTCGCATCCGCCGAACGTAATACTTCCAAGAGATTGGGAGTAGTTGCCCAAGCAAAAAGAAATGGGACAATCAACCAAGCCGTGACACCCAAAACTAACCAAGCGGTCTCCCAAGACCATTTTTTGACCATTTTGATAGGGATATAAAATGTGCCCGCCGCGAAGCCGCCAATGGCGTGTAGTAGTACTCCTAGAAATGCACCCATAATTTTATTTTTTATTTTTTTATTAAGTTTAGAAGTTGATTCGCTTGTCCTTCGGACATCGCTAGTTGAAAAAGTTTAATGCCGCCTACGTAAACCTTTTAACTAGTAAGTATATCAACTCTTTCAACCTGCCTGACGCCTTAAAGCGAAGCGGTAGGTAGGCAGGCTCCTTCAACTCTCCTAAGCCGCTTCAAAATCCTTAATCAATAATTCCTTAGCTTTCGTCAATTCTTCCTTAGTAAAAGGTTTTGCATCAGAAGCAGAGACTGCGCCCCGCATTTCAAATGAATTCTTGGCACCAGACAAAACCGTCGAGATTCCATTTTGATCCAAAACCCATCTCAATGCCGCCTGTGGCATACTCGTAATATCGTTTCGTATTAAAAATTTAAAAGCTTCCACTTGGCGGACTCTTTCGATAATTTCTTCTCTGGAGTATCTCGCATTCAAGGTGCCTTCTTTAAAGGTTGTTTGTTCATTGAATACTCCTGCCAAAAATCCATTGGCCAAACATTCTCTTGCGAAAACGCCGATTGGATATTCACTTAATTCATTAATTAACTCTTGAGATTCTCGATTCATCAAACTCAATACGACTTGGATGACATCAATTTTTCCTTCCTTTACCCATTGTCGAGCCATGTCTTTAGTGTGGTGAAACATGGAGATAGAATGTCCAATAAATCGAACTTTTCCTTGTTGGATTACTTGCGCAGCTCCTTCCCAAACATCATCTCGAATTTCATCTGGCGAAAAAGGAGAATGCAAGAATAATACATCAATATGATCCGTCTGCAATCGCTTCAAACTCTCTTCCACGGAGTCGATGATTCGCTCTTTGTAAAATTGGGAAGCACCACCGGCAATCGTCGGATTTCGCCCAAACTTGCTGGAAATCAATACTTTATCTCTGATTCCTTTCAAGGCTTTGCCCAATACGATTTCTGCCACACCATCTTGTTGGTTGGTACCATATTGGGGTGCGGTGTCAAATAAATTAATGCCTTCTTCGTAAGCATCTAAAATGGTTTTAATGCCATCCCTTTCGGAAACGCCCCCATAGACGTTGTTGCCAAAGGCCCAAGTACCAAGCCCGATTTCGCTTACTTTTAATCCTGTTCTTCCGAGTGTTCTGTATTTCATTTTTTTTATTTTTTTTTTATTTGAGAAGCCTGCCTGCCTTCCGCTTCGATTGTAAGAAGTCAGGTAGGTTTAGAAGCTGATTCGCTTGTCCTTCGGACATCGCTATTTTAGAAAGTTAGATATTGTAAAT
>JANTGI010000066.1 GCA_024762995.1 Saprospiraceae bacterium
TTTTGCGGCGATATTGCCGAAACTGCCCGGCCAAATACCATAAGACCGGTACGGCAAGGACCAAAACTAAGAGATAAGGAGATTCTACGCTAAAATCTTTTAACACTTTATTCGAGTTTAATCTTTATTGGCCAATTGTCCGCAAGCGGCATCAATATCTCCACCCCGGCTTCGACGGACGGTAACTAGAACGCCTTTTTGGGTCAAATGTGATGCAAACCTATCCATTTTTTCTGTATCTACTTTTTCAAACATCCCATCGCCGATAGGATTATATTCAATGATATTCACTTTTACCCGAAACCCTCGACATAGAGCCGCCAAATTATTGGCATCCTCTAAAGTATCATTCAGGTGCCGTAGCATGATGTACTCATAGGTCAAATGCCCTTTGCCCATTTCGGAGTAGTATCGCAAAGCATCCATCAGGACTTCCAGATTATTTTTTTCATTAATCGGCATAATCTGACTACGCTTAAAATCGTCTGCGGCGTGCAAAGACAACGCCAGATTAACCTTGGGACTGTCCTCTGCCAATCGCTTAATCATCTTGGCGATACCGGCGGTCGAAATCGTCAATCTTCGCGGCGACATGTTTTGTCCATTCTCGGAAGAGATGATTCGAATGCTTTTGATGACATTGTTGTAGTTGAGCAAGGGCTCCCCCATGCCCATATAAACGATATTGGTGATAGGATGCTCGTATTTCTCCTCACAAATTTTATTAACCATCGTTAATTGGTCAACAATTTCACCCGGTGTCAAATTTCGTTGCATCTTCATCTTTCCGGTGGCACAAAAAGCACAGGATAGACTACAACCTACTTGCGTAGAAACACACAAAGTAAAACGTTTATCCTTGACGACAGGAATTAAGACGGATTCGATAAGATGTCCGTCATGCAATTTGAACCGAACTTTGATGGTACCATCTGTACTGTATTGAGCAGTATCAAGGACAATTTGGGGGATAACAAAGTTTTCATTGAGCCATTTACGCAAGTCTTTCGACAAATTGGTCATCTCTTCAAAATCACCGACTCCGTGCTGCCACAGCCATTGATAGATTTGCTTAGCCCGAAAAGCTTGTTGACCATGCTCTTTAAGCGCTTGCTTCATCTCATCTAAAGAAAACTGACGAATGTTTATTTTCATAATTGGCATCATCTAAAGCCTAAAACAAATGTAACTCACTTTCAATGACCAGATACATTGTATGGCTTATATCTAGGGCGTTACTTTGCCCGTTCGGTAATATAAAACACCAACTTTTCCAAAGCATCGCGGGCGTCAGATAAAGGAAAAGACCGGAGAATACCTAACGCTTCACTCTTAAATTCGTTCATCTTATCTCTAGCATACTCTAAGCCGCCTTTTTCTTTGACAAAACGAATGACTTCTTGGACTTTAGCTTTATTCTCACTATGGTTTTTGATGAGATTAATGATGTGACGTTTTTCTTTACGGGTGGATTGATTCAAAGCAAAGATCAAGGGCAAGGTCATTTTTTTTTCTTTAATGTCAATCCCTCTAGGTTTACCTACATCCGCATCCCCATAATCAAACAAGTCATCCTTAATCTGAAAAGCCAGGCCGATTTTTTCGCCGAAAGAGCGCATTTTTTCTGTGGTCTCTTTTGTTTCGGCGGTAGAAGCCGCACCGGCAGCACAAGCTGCAGCAATCAACGAAGCGGTTTTCATTCGAATGATCTCGTAGTAAACGGATTCGTCGATATCTAATTTTCGTGCTTTTTCAATTTGCAAAAGCTCTCCTTCACTCATATCTCTTACGGCACGAGAAATAATTTGCAATAACTCGTGTTCCCGATTATCTAAAGCCAATAACAATCCCTTTGACAAGAAATAATCCCCAACCAAAACCGCAATCTTGTTTTTCCAGATGGCATTGACGGAAAAATAACCCCGTCTTTCGTCTGCATCATCTACGACATCATCATGGACAAGGGTCGCCGTATGCAAGAGCTCCACAAAAGAAGCAGCCCGATAGGTAGAATCATTGATGGTACCGGAGATTTTTGCCGAAAGGAAAACAAGAATGGGCCGGACTTGCTTGCCTTTACGTTGGACGATATAATAAGTAATCTTATCCAGCAGTGGGACTTGACTGCGCATATCTTCTTTAAATCGCACTTCAAATCGGCGCAATTCGGCTTCCACCGGTTGTTTAATCTCTGTAAGTCCTTTTTTCATACTAAAAATGAAAGGCGAAGGTAGGTTTTTTTTTGATTTTCCTGCTATTTTTTTCTACTGAATAGCCGGAAATGTTTTTTATTTGGTGGTCATCGAGTACATCTTGTAAAGGTGCCATCGTGTTTTGACTCCATCTTTTATCAAAAGAAAAACGGGAAACGCCTATTAGAACACGGACCATCTGCTGCACGGCTGGCAGGTTTAATGGATTTAATACCCACAGGTTTTTGCTATAAAACGCCCTTTTTTGGCCTGCCTGCCCCTGTAAGTCTGTTTTTGCCCAAAATTTATTATATTTGCCTTTCAGCAAATTGTTGTACAGAAAGAAATCCAGCCAAATGAGCAAGCTTTTACCCTTTATTTTCTTTTTTATGGTCATTCAGTCCTATACCCAAGCTCAAGTCGGTATTGAGACGCCGAGTAATTTTACAGTCACCGATACACACGGAGAAACCCACACGCTTTTTGATTATTTGGATGATGGCAAATATGTGCTGATTGATTTCTTTTTTACCACCTGCAACTCTTGTATTTCGGCCATGCCCGCACTCAATCAAGCCAGTGAACGCTATGGCTGCAATCAGGGAGACATTGTATTTATTGGTCTTGATCGTGGTAATTCTAATGCAGAAGTAATCGCTTTTGAAAATACTTACGGGGGATATTATCCGGCGGTCAGTGGCACCGAAGGCGGTGCGGATAACGTAGTCACCGCGTATGGGGTAGCATATTTTCCGACCATCGCATTGATTGCCCCCAATCATACATTTGTTGCCAAAGATATTTATCCCGTGACCAAGACCAACTTAGACAAGGCCATTCATTTGGATGCCGGCCTACCATACAACCCAGATGCTTGCCTTGCCACAGATAATCACAACCCTCTTGCAGGCAAGGTGGCCCTAAAGCTTTTTCCCAATCCGGTCATCAATAATGCTTCCGTAGAAATCTCCATCGCCCGCTCCATGCAAATCACTGTCAATATCATCAATCTACTAGGCCAAACCATCCATACGCCGATTGATACGGTACTTTCTTCTCCGACAACCAGGTATATTGAGTTTAGTGATTTTAATCCGGGTATGTATTTTATCCAGCTTATTGCGGATGGGGATGTGGTCTCTACGCAAAGATTTTCTAAAATTGCCCCGTAAACCAAATCCATGAAAAAATCCATTACTTTCACAGTCCTTCTCTTTTTCACCTCAACTTTTCTCATCGCCCAAGGAAGTTTGGATTTTGGGGTAGAGTTTCAAGCCTACCCCACCGGCATCATGCCGGGAGTTCGCCTTGAAAAAAACTTTTCCGAAAGGCATGCCTTGCACTTACGGGTCGGTGCCAATATATTTGATCATCGGGATTGGGGCAAACATTTTAAGGAAACCGGTAGTGGTTATGGCTTTACTTTGGGTTATAAACGCTACTTTCAGCCGGGTCATAAACGTTGGTTTCTTGGCTTACGCAATGATTTGTGGTTCAACCAAGTCAATTGGACTAAGGACATTGCGCTTCCTCCTTTTACAGGCACGACCCAAATAATGGTGGTCCAACCCACCGCAGAAGGGGGATATACTTTCGTCAAAAATCATCTATTTTTTACGCCTTCGCTAGGTTTTGGATTTGAAATCAACACTAGGACGAAAGGAGAACCTACCGGCGAAGGAGCCATTGTTTTATTGGGCATCACCGCCGGTTATCGTTTTTGGTAGTAGATATCGGGCAATACGAAGTACAAGTTAGTTTAACAGGATGAATACCAGTCATTTATCAAGTTTTTTGCAAGAAAAATTCCAAAGACAATATTGGCAATCTGGTTTTAGCATCCAATTATTATAAGAACAACAATTTTTCAAACGACACGTTATTTGGGCAACTGTTTGAAACACTTCAAGGAGCCTACAGACAGTTTTTTCGATTAACTAACGAGCAAATTGCTCACAAATTTAAACCAACCATGTTAGATAAATTATTTGAATCATTTGGCGGTGATGTCGTTAATTCAATTGCGGAAAAAGCAGGCATACCTGTTGACCAAGCCAAAGCAGTCTTACCTGTTGCACAAGAAAGCATCCAAGAAGGCCTTATGAAAGAAGTCACAGGAGGTAATGTCTCCGGTATTCTTAGCATGTTCAATAGTGGCAGCGGAATGGCTAACAACCCCATATTTGGCGGCATCAAACAAATGTTTATGTCCAATATGATGTCAAAATTGGGGCTTCCATCCGGAGTAGCTACCATGATTTCCGGTTTTGGGCTGGAGAATATCATGGGAAAACTCAGCGGCATCCTTGGGGATGGTGGCGAGGTAACCGAATCGGGCTTAATGGATAAATTAGGACTTGGCGGCGGCTTGGGCGATATGGCTAAAAATATTGTCGGCGACAAGCTGAAAGACATTACGGGGGGATTGTTTTAATTCTCTTTAGTGGTTTTCGGGCTTTTTTAGTGCCTGTTTACCTATTTTATTTTCAAGTAGCTAGATACAGGTCATATCTTGTATCTAGCTATTTTTAGTTATAGCGTCAAATATCTGCATACCTTTATAACTTTTAGGCCTGCCCAAAATAATTCATTTACAACCAATTAAAACTTCCATTTGGCTAAAGGGCCCACCGATTGATCCGAAAACTCTCCTTCCATATACTTAAAGCGAGCGGCCACAGCAATCATACCGGCATTATCGGTACAAAATTTAAATGGAGGGATAAAAGTATCCCACCGTTCTTTTTCGCCCATTTCTTGTAATTTTGTACGTAAGTACGAATTAGCGGAGACTCCACCGGCAATGGTTATCTGATTGATTTGGAGTTTTCGAGCCGCTTTTCGCAATTTTTGGAGCAAAATAGTCACAATACGATGCTGGATAGAGGCCGCAATATCGTACTTATTTTCGGCGATAAAGTCCGGATTCGCAGCGACTTGGTCTCTCAAAAAGTACTTAAAAGCCGTTTTTATTCCCGAAAAGCTATAATTGAACCCTTGGATTTTTGGTTGGGGAAACTCAAAAACAGGCCTTCCTTTTTGCGCAAGCTTATCAATAATCGGACCTGCCGGATAATCCAATCCCATCATCTTACCACTTTTATCAAAAGCTTCACCGGCGGCATCATCTATGGATTGACCGATAATCTCCATATCCAAGGGCGAACGCACCAAGACAATCTGCGTGTGCCCACCCGATACCGTCAGGCATAAAAAAGGAAATGAAGGATAGGGCTTTTGGGCGAAAGCCGACAATACGTGTGCCTGTAAATGATTGACTTCAATCAAAGGAATATCTTGACTCAAGGCCAGCGCTTTCGCAAAAGAAATCCCAACAATCAAGGAGCCAACCAAGCCGGGGCCACGTGTAAAAGCAACTGCATCTAATTGATTTACAGAGACTTCCGCATCCGCCAAGGCTTGACGAACGACCGGCACAATATTATTTTGGTGGGCTCTGGATGCAACTTCGGGCACCACGCCCCCGTACAGTCGATGAGCATCTTGGCTGGCCACGATATTGCTCCGAACAGAGCCATTTTGGATAATGGCCGCAGAAGTATCATCACAAGATGATTCTATGGCTAAAATAGTATGTTGCATTAAGTTTTTTTTCATATCTTGCAGCCGCAAAAATAAACAAACCTATGTTCTCATCAAAATCAAAAGAAAAAACAACTCCCAAAAAAACAACCAAGTCTAATCCTTCCCCTTCTGCGGGAGCCGTTTCTGTCTTAATTGCGAGCACCACTATCGAAGGCAATTTTGATACCGAGAATGACCTGCGCTTAGAAGGCACCGTCAAAGGAGAAGTAACGGTCAACGGGAAAGTAGTCTTAGGTGAGTCCGGGCTCATCGAAGGCACCTTGAATGCCGCTGAAGCGGTCATCCATGGTCGTGTCGTGGGTAACTTGTATGTCAACCACCTACTCCAACTCGCTTCTACTGCAGTCATTGAAGGCGATATCTCAGCAAGTCAGTTTTCGGTACAAGAAGGGGCTGTTTACCGCGGAAAATGTAACATCGGCAAGGGCGTATAGTTTTTTTTGAAAAAAAAATGGCTTACAATATTATTGCTTATTAAAATAAGTAGTATTATTGTGCTGTGTATGGATATTGTGCATCTATGTCTTTGACACATTTTGCAAAATTGTTTTAATCTCTAAGGTTGTCGGGTCTTGCTTGATGCCTTAATAATCTGCTTTGAATATGAAGACTGTTATTCATTTGTTACTCTTTTTAATTAGTTTGGGCTTGCTTTATGCACTTTACTCTACCATTAAGGAGCCGATACAATTCCAAACCCAATACAACAAGCGCAGCAAAGCGGTCGTTGAAAAACTAAAAGATATTCGGACCGCCCAAAAATTATATCGGACCATCACGGATACCTTTGCGACTAATTTTTCCGACTTAGAAAAGGTATTGACCACCGGCAAGTTTGAGATCATTCAAGTAAAGGGGGACCGGGATGCACTAGATGCCCAAGTTACTTATGACACGATTTATATCCCTGCTAAAGATTCTATAGCAGCCATCGGACTTGATGTCATGCACTTGAAAGAAGTGCCCTACTCCAATGGTAAGGAATTTGAGATTTTTGCCGGAAAAATTGACCAGCAAGGCATTACAATTCCCGTCTTAGAAGTATCTACCAAATGGGGTGATTTTATGGGTCAAGAATATGGTCAAAAAAAGTATGCTAAATACAACCGGAAATACTCCCCCACCAACCGTCTGAAATTCGGAAGTCGTAGTAAAGCCAATCTTTCTGGCAACTGGGAATGACCCAAATAGATTATTTAGCACCGGATTTCTCTCACAGAGATTGTACAAAATACAAACTACTTATGCTGCTTGGCAAAGGTAGTTTGTCTTTTTTTGTGCTTAGCCCTTTAGGTCGTTTGATGGCGCTCAAGGATATAGGCTTATGGCTAAAGGACAACGATTGGGCTGCCTATTTCCAAGAAGTCCGCTCCATTTTAATGGCAGAAAAAATACTTCATCTGCCTTATAAGGACACCATTATCGGTATTGCCTTAGATGCGCCCATGCTGGCACCGGGCACCGGGCACCAAGACGAAGACCTTCGAGCTGCTTTTCGGCTTACGCTTCCGCAAAAAGAAGACTCCACCATCTTATTGACCGAAGACAAGGATCTAAATCTGTCCTTCCTATTCAATATTAATAACGAATTAAACACCATTCTAAAAAGCTTCTTTCCCAACAGCCAAATAATTCATGGCGCCAGTGGCTTGTTACGTTACTACTTACTGCTTTCCAATAAAACGAAAAACAATCTCGTCTCCTTCAATATCAGCCCTCCCGGTCTATCTATCACAGTCTTACATCTAGGTCGAATAAAATTTTACAATGAATACCACATCGCCGATGCCAACGACCTAGTTTATTATGTCATGTTGGTCAGTAATAAACTTCTGCTGAAGCCCAATTCTACGACTTACTTTGTCTCCGGCCATATCGACCTGGACACACCCTATATCCAGCAGCTTCAACGATATATCAAAGAGATACAATATCCTGATTTACAGGAGATTATCACCTTTAGTGAGCCTACGATGCCTTGGTCAAAACATTATTTTTTGGATTTATTCTCCTTGTACTTATGCGCATAATTAGTGGAAAACTTCGGGGAAGAAAATTTACTCTCCCTTCCGGGAAATGGCCGGTTAGACCGACTACCGACTTTGCCAAAGAAGGTCTTTTTAATGTACTTGTTCATCAGTTTGATTTAGAAGAAATGTCCGTCTTAGAGCTATTTGGGGGTACCGGAAACTTCAGCTTTGAATTTGTGTCTCGTGGTTGTTCGAAGGTAACCTATGTTGATAAATTTTATCCTTGCGTCAAATTTGTGAAAGAAACTGCCGAGTCTTGGAATATTGGGGAAGCCATTCAAGCCATCCGCATGGATGCTTTCCAATACATTGACAAGGCTTCGGGTTCTTTTGATTTAATTGTGGCGGATCCGCCGTATGATTTACCTAGATTGGGTCAGTTGCCCACTTTAATTAAGCAAAGCCGATTACTAAAAAAAGGGGGCTGGTTTATTCTTGAACACAACCAAATGCACGAATTTGAGCAGCATGAAGATTGTTTTATGGTCAAGCACTATGGCAAAACCTTTTTCAGCTATTTTTCTTTTGATTGATTTTTGGTAACGGTTTGGGCACCCACAAGTTTTCCCCATAAAATGCCCAAACCAATGATAGAATCACTTGACACATAAAACAATTTGTTTTATATTTGCATTTCCTTAGATATTTTCTCGGACTGCCTTGACAAAATGGGTACTTTCCTTACCTTTGCAGGCACTTTGGTCGATATTGGACCATAGCACTTTTTGGGCTAGAAAAGTAGTGACAAGACACTTAATCAAAATAAATGGCAAAAGATAATTACGACGTAACAGCAGCAGATGGAGAAGGCAATATCGTCAGCCTGACCGGCATGTATCGGGAGTACTTCTTAGACTATGCCTCCTACGTGATTCTCGAAAGAGCTGTCCCGTCCATCGTGGATGGTTTTAAACCCGTGCAAAGGCGGATCCTTCATGCACTTAAAGAAATGGATGACGGACGTTTTCACAAGGTAGCCAATGTTATTGGGCAGACCATGCAATATCATCCGCACGGGGATATGGCCATTGGTGATGCACTCGTCAAAATCGGACAAAAGGGCCTTTTAATTGATACACAAGGTAACTGGGGAGACCCGCGTACCGGAGATCGAGCGGCGGCACCACGTTATATAGAAGCAAGACTCACTAAGTTTGCGCTGGATGTTGCCTTCAATCCGAATACGACAAACTGGCAATTATCCTACGACGGCCGTAAAAATGAGCCGATTAATCTTCCGATGAAATTCCCTATGGTTTTGGCTTCCGGTGCCGAAGGGATTGCGGTGGGTCTTTCGACAAAAATTCTTCCACATAATTTCATAGAACTCATCAAGGGAGCCATATCCCTTCTCAAAGGACGCAAACCCAAGCTATTACCGGACTTTCCCGGTGGCGGGATGATGGATGCGTCTAATTATAATGATGGCAAAAGGGGAGGTAAAATTCGTGTCCGCGCCCGCATGCATGCCCCCGACAAAAAGACGATTTTAATCACAGAATTGCCCTATGGAGTCACCACTAACACCTTGATAGACAGTATCATTAAGGCCAACGACAAGGGCACCATAAAAATTAAAAAAGTAGTCGATAATACTGCAAAAGATGTAGAAATCCTTATCGAGCTTCAGCCCGGATCTTCTCCAAATGTGACAATGGATGCTTTGTATGCTTTTACAAATTGTGAAGTGTCCATTTCTCCGAATTGCTGTGTCATCATGGACAACAAACCGCACTTTCTTGCGGTTTCGGATTTGTTGAAATACAGCACAGAAGCAACGAAAGAATTGCTACGCATGGAGTTGGAAATCAAAAAAGCCGACTTGCTCGAAAAATTGCACTTTGCCAGCCTAGAAAAAATCTTTATCAAAGAACGCATCTATCGGGATATTGAAGAGTGCGAAACTTGGGAAGAAGTCTTGGAAGTTATCCGTACCGGATTAGCAAAATATGTCGTTACCCCAGCAGAAAAACCCAAAAAATCCGATAAGCGTCTTCGTCTTTTAAGAGACATTACCGAGGAAGACATCGTCCGCCTTACGGAAATAAAAATCAAACGAATCTCTAAATACAATTCTTTTAAAGCCGATGAGCGTATTGCTAATTTGCAAGAAGAATTAAAACAAGTTGAACATCACTTGGCCAATTTGGTGGATTTCACCATCGCCTATTATCAAAATATACTGACCAAATACGGCAAAGGTAAAGAACGTAAAACAGAAATCATTCCTTTTGAGACCATCTCCAGAACTCAAGTTGTCGCCAATAATGCAAAACTCTATGTCAATCGCAAAGAAGGCTTTGTGGGCAAAGGCATGAAGAAAGATGAATTTGTGGTGGACTGCTCCGATATTGATGATGTCATTGTTTTCCGCAAGGATGGCAAATGTGTCGTTACTCGAATCGCAGACAAAACCTTCGTCGGTAAGGACATACTCCATGTGGCTATCTGGAAAAAAGGGGACGAACGTACCACCTATAATATGATTTATTCTGATGGAAAAGACGGGCGTTCGAGAGCCAAACGATTCCATGTGTCTGCAATTACCAGAGACAAGGAATATGATTTGACCAAAGGAAATCCCAAGTCCAGAGTCTCTTATTTTTCTGCTAATCCGCATGGAGAAGCAGAGATTGTCAACATCCAATTGACCCAAGGTTGCTCGGCGCGCATCAAATCTTTTGACTTTGGATTTAGTGATATTGAAATAAAAGGACGTGGCTCTCAAGGGAATATTGTCACCAAATACCCTATCCGAAAAGTCACGCTAAAATCCGAAGGAATGTCCAGCCTAGGGGCGCAAACCATTTGGTACGACGATATCACCGGAAGATTAAATACCGATAAAAGAGGAATAAAACTAGGCGACTTTGACACCGGAGAGTTGATTATTGCAGTCCAAAAAGACGGTACTTATCGACTCACCAACTACGAACTTACTAACAAATATGACATCAATAATACATTGATTGTCAGGAAGTTTGACCCAATGGGTGTTTTAAGTGTGATTTATTATGATGGCAATAAAGGCTGGTCTGTTGTCAAAAGGTTTGAGATAGAAACAACGGGTATCGACACCCCCTACAAGTTTATCACTGACCACCCTAAATCCAAATTACTCTTTGCCACTTTGGATGAAAACGTTGAAGTCACCTACAAAGTAAGAGCCAATAATAAATCTTTGGAAGGCAAGATTAACCTTTCGGAATTCGTTGATGTAAAGGGCTGGAAATCATTGGGCAACAAACTAAGTGACCGCAAATTAATTAAAGTCTCTCAAGTCGAAGCGCCGGTTCAAGCAGAATTATTCGATGAAGCGGAAGCCCAAAAAACAGCAGAGCCCAAAAAGAAAACAACAACTAAAAGGAAGCCCACAGCAAAAAAAGCAACACCCAAAAAGCCATCAACGCCTAAAAAATCCGACGGTCTAAAACCGGGAGATACGATAGAGTTTGATGTTTGATGAGTTCTTTTCTTGCGAAAAAATGCCTAATCGGCAACCATCTAAAAGACTAATTGAATTAAAGATGAAAAATATATTTATCCTATTCCTACTTTTGACCAGTTGGGGGCTGAGCGGTCAATCCTATATATCTGCTGGGGGGATTCGTATGGGTACAGGTATCGGTTTTACTTTCCAGCAAGCAGTAGAAAGACACACGACGATTGAGGGGATATTAAATTCGAGTTTACGCAATGATCGAATCCAGATTACAATTTTAGGTGAACGACATTTTCCATTAATCTCGAGACGTTTTAATGTATATTCTGGAGCCGGTTTGCACAAAGCTTGGAATGTACCTAATGGCGACAAACTATCTAATCCATTTGGCTTGAGCTTTATTATTGGGACAGAAATGACCATCTCCAGGCTGATTTTGTCGTATGACTTCAAACCCGCCTTACACCTTTCGGGGGACAAGGTCTTTGATTTTCAGACGGCTGTTTCGCTCAGATATGTCTTTAAACGAAAAACCATCCGGGAACAAATCAAAGAAAACCACCAAAAGAGAAAGAAAAAAAGAATAAAAGCGCGAGAAAAACGAAAAAAGAATAAAAATCACCCTAAAAAAACATCTTCCGGCAAAAAGAAAATTAAATGGAAGTTTTGGGAAACCTAGGCAATTTACGGTACTTCGGTCCAGCGGTACAATGATACAACGGTATCGATTTATTGGTGAAACTGGCCTGCGGGCAGGGGAAAGGGTTATAAAATTGGGCTTCTGTCTATTTTTTAGGGATGCTTTGATCAGCTTTTATGCTTTTCTCGGTTATAACCCGATAACCACAGTGCCAAAACCTGAATCCCGGATTTTACCGATTATAATTATTTTTATAGCAAAGTTGGATTAAGTTATTTTTGTTGATCAAATAGATATTTATACTTTTTACCAAGTTCTTCCATTCTTTTACCAAAAGCCTTTCCAATCTCATCAACGGCTTCAATTTGCTCATCGGTGATTGTGCCCTGCTCTTGACGTTTTTTTGTATAAGCGTCTAATTTTTGGATGGTTTTTTGTATCTGGCTGCTATTACTAACAAATGACATCATGATCTTGCCTAATCTTAGGCCATCACCAAGTGAAGGCTCATCCCCATTTGTTTTATCAATCAACACCTTTGCATCATCCGCTAGTCTTTCAATATTATCAGAAAATTCCGTGATGGCCTTTTCGGAAGATTCCACCATATCCACCAACTCCGCATCTTCTTTTATGGCCGGAGAAATCGTAATTTCTAATGGTGGCAACAAATCCGGATCACGATGTACGGTAATCCCATTTTTGGGCTTCATATCAGACTCACAAGCAGTCAGAAAAAGTATAAAAAAGAATGCAAGAAAAGGAATTAGCCGATTCATATTTTTGTTTTTTTAGTGCAACCGGATTCTATTTATCCGAAAACTCAAAGAGAGACAAAGAAAGCCATAAGCTGAAAGCCCATTTTGTTTCTTTGTTTTGCTTAACGCAGCTAAAATACAGGAAATTATGGAAAAAAGTGGGTTTTTGATTGGTTTGGCTGCTTTTTCAAAATGTCGAAATCCGAAACTTTGATATAATCAACCATGGGCAATTCAATTGAGTGGGTGACAAATAATGGGGCACGCAATGTGATTGGCTCAAAAACCGATACAACTTTTTTGAACTTGTGCCCGTTGCAGGCGGGCCTCGTTGCAGGCGGGCCTGCCCGTTGCAGGCAGGATCCAAAGGCAAATAAACCTATTAAAACTCCCCCATTATCTCACGGACACCATTCAATTTTTCATTGCATTGGCCATTTTTTTCATTAGGTTATAATTTTGACGCAGCTCTTCTTCACTCATATCTTTCATTTCCGGGTCTTGCTTGGCCATGGTTTTAAATTCGGGAAAAGTCATTTTGGACATTTGTTCGAGAGTAGCTTCATCGCCTTGACCTTCATTTTCGTAAGCACCATTATCGAGATAATCATCCACCTTTTGGAGTGGGAAATTGGGCAACCTAAAAAACTTGTCCGAAACAGGGACATCAAATTCGGCACTCGTCGCCAACTGCACCGTATGAATACCCAATACGGTCATGTCTAATTTTAGGACAACTCCTTTATATATCCATTGATGACCACCCGGAATTTCCCAAAGATCACAGGTATAACCCAAAAACCGGTCAGTACCAACTTTTTTGCCACCCATCGATTCCAACATTTGCTCACCGGCATCCCCTACATCCGAATCCGACTCCCTCATCAAATCCATCGCCGGATCCCGCCGCACAAAAATACTCTTTTGGTCAAAATCTACGGCATATACTTCCCCATTCACAAGCCTATTCATCGAATGCGTATGAATCAATTCTTCGTTCTTTTTGCCAAAAACTTTGGTAATGGTCTTCTGATTGGTGACTTCTTCATTCATTTCCACGTCTCCCCAATCCTTAAAATACAAGGCCATCGCGCCCGCTCCTTCCGTGGTACTTGTCAATACTTTTCCGGAAATAATCTTTTTGTATCGAACGATGCCCGATTTGATATCATAACGTCTCAGCTTTTGGCTATGCGATGAAACAACCGGATAGGGGTCTGAAGAATAAGTCCCTGCTTCTAATTCATGGAAAGGAATAGGCATCGTCACCTTCGGTACATTTTCGGCGCCCACCTTATTGGCCAAATGCCCATTTTGATGCTTATGATTTTCCTTCTGTGCCTTAGGAGATGGAGTTTGCTTCTTTTCCAACTTTTCTTCGGCCTTATCAAAACCTTCGTCAATTTTTTCATCCACTTTTCTTTCGGCCCGGCGATTTGCTTCATGCTCGACCTTGTCTTCCGCATGTTTAGCCAACTTTTTCAAAAACTGTGCTTCCACATTTTGCGCAAGCAGCAAAACAACCAATACCAGCCAAATACTCTTTAAATTCATCATCACTTAATTTTTGTTGCGAGCAAAAATAAAGTAAAAAAAAACCTGTTTCAATGGCATTTTATGCTTCCACATGTTTAAATGTGTGAGCGGTTATTTATCATTAATAATCTCCAAAAAAAGCCATCCAAAGTAATCAATATTGGGCTAAATATCCCATAAACGGAGTTTACACACCCAAATCTGGGACTACCCAAAAAAGTCTAGAAATCAATGGCAAAAGAGACTATCTTTGGATGATTCAAAAGTGCATGACATGATTAGAGCGATAATTGTAGATGATGAACAATGGGCTATAGATAGCTTGAAATGGGAACTAGAAAAATTCTGCCCCGACGTCGATGTCCTTGACACCTTTACTAATCCTGTGGAAGCCATCAAAGCGATTGACTACTTAAAACCGGAATGCGTGTTCTTGGATATTGAAATGCCTGAAGTCGATGGTTTTCAATTACTCAAATCTGTCACCTATCGGCATTTTGACCTGGTCATTACCACCGCCTACAACCAATACGCCATTGAAGCTTTCAAAGAAAATGCCATCAACTACCTACTCAAACCCATTGCTCCGGAAGACCTCATGCTTACCGTTGATCGAATTCTCCAAAATCATCAAAAAAAACAATTAGGCTATAGCTTTGAAAAAACACTTCAAAATATCATCAAAAAAGATACCCTCCAAAAAACAAAACGTATTCCCCTAGCCCTTTCGGACAAAGTAGTGATGGTCCCCTTAGATGAAATTATGTACTGCAAAGCGGATGGAAATTATACCCACGTCTTTATGCAAGACGGCAAGAAATTTTTGCTGTCTAAGACTATTAAAACCTTCACAGAATTACTCCAAAGCGATGTTTTTTTAAGAGTTCATAAATCTTTCATAGTCAACACCGATTACATTGAGCAATACACTCGGGGTGATGGAGGAGAGTTGTTGATGTCTAACCAACGACGTATTCCCGTGTCCAGAACACATAAAGACAAGCTGCTGCATTTGTTACGTATTAGATAAACAAGTGACATGCCTATTTTTTTAATAGATTGGTCTTTTATCTACACAAATCCGGACAACAACGGGTTAACCATATTGATTTGTGGCTTTCTTTTAACTCTGGCCCTGTACCATTTTTTACTTTTTTTTCAACATCACAATAGAGCCTATCTGTATTATAGCCTTTACACTTTACTAATTTTTTTATATTTATTTCATCGCGCCGATCATTTCATCCTTGCGGAAAAAATAAAACCTTACCGCCCTACCCTGGACTTCCTTGCCGTTCCCATTCAATGGATTTTCCATACATTATACTTGTTTTTCACCAAAACCTTTATCCGACTTAGGGAAGTAAAACCAAAGTGGAACCGTTGGCTGAATCATATTATCCTGTCTTATTCTACCATCTTACTTTTTCTCATTATTTATGCGGACGCCACCAAAAATCTACAAGTCTTAGACAATTGGTATTTGTATTTCTTCCTACCCACCATCTCCATTATCGCCATCATCATGCTTTACATAGTCATGTCTTTGCAGACCATCCTAAAGTATTACGTTTTTTTAGGCTCTGTTTTTTACATATCTTTTTCTTGGATTTCCTTAATTTTTGAGTTGGGGGGGCATCGAGCTACGACGGTTTTTTATTTGGGCATATTTCTTGAAAATATTTTCTTTGCTTTAGGACTTGGGGCTCTTCAGAAGAAGGCCCTTGTGGACAAAAATTTAGCACAACAAGAAGTTATCAAAGAGCATGAAATCAATCTAAAACTTCAAAACCGCATCAAAACCCAACTCGACCACGAAGTCGAACAAAAAACCAAAGAAATCATAGAACTAACCAAAAAACATGAACAAGAAAAGCGTCACAAACTCGCTGTAGAATATACCAAAAATACGCTCCACCTTAGAATGCGGGCCCTTCAAACACAAATGAACCCCCATTTTCTTTTTAATTCCTTAAATTCTGTCAAACATTTTATCATTAAGAATAATCCGGAAGAAGCGGTGTACTTCTTGAGCAAGCTTTCTAAGTTAATCCGAAAAATCCTGGACAATTCTCAAAAACAATTTACCTCTTTAGCGGAAGAGTTGGAAGTAATGAAACTATACCTAGATGTTGAAAATATCCGCCTAAACAAAGGCATTCTTTATGAGCAAGAGATAGCGCCCCGGATTGACCTTGTTACAACCAAAATTCCTCCCTTAGTGCTTCAACCATTTATTGAAAACGCTATTTGGCATGGGCTCTCTCTTCGAAAAGGTGAGAAAAAAATAAAACTAAAGATCGAAAAAACTGCCGACCATCTCATCATTTGTATCAAAGACAACGGCATAGGTCGAGAAAAAGCCGCCGAACTCAAAGCAAGAAAAATCATCGAAAAAGAATCTCTTGGCATCGAGTTGACCAAACAACGCTTGGATTCCTTTACAGAATATCTGAATGGTCAGGTCTCTATCCGCTTTGAAGACCTTAAAGACGGACTAATTGCTTTAGGCACTAAGGTAATTATTCAAATCCCTATCAGATAGGTCTTCTCCCGCTTTTTTGGGTAACAATTTATCAAAAAACAGTTGTTTTCTTGCCTAAAAATATCTTTTTTGCGCAAGCACCACCACCCGAAAAAAAATCTATTACCAAAATTTTCGTATATTAGCCATAAATAAAAGTACAAGTGGACGTATTTAACAAGCAATTTTGACCTATCTGACAGCAAGCCAGGCAATAAGGACAAGGATAACCATAACGCTCAAACATAGAATGGTTTCCCAAAAGGCATCACAAAATATGTAGTTAAATGTGCCCAATTACTTAATCAACACCCACAAATGAAGCTAGAAATCATTCGTCACCATCAACAAATCACCCAAAAACACCCCCTACTTTTTGTCCATGGCATGTGGCATGCGGCTTGGTGTTGGCAACCCCACTTTATGCCATATTTTGCCAATTTGGGCTTTGACACCTATGCACTCAGCTTACGAAATCATGGCAAAAGTGGACGCAATAAAGCCATTTGGCGGGTACGCATCCGTGAGTATGTGGAAGATGTCCGGCAAGCAGTAGAATCCATCGAAGGAGATCCTATCATCGTCGGTCATTCAATGGGTGGGTTTATCACCCAAAAATACCTTGAACGATATCAGCCGCCCGGAGCTATTTTATTGGCATCTGTGCCCCCTTACGGAATCATGGGCCCTACGCTTAAAGTCCTTAGAAAATTTCCTTTTAGCTTTATAAAGGCCAATCTAACCGTTAACTTACACAATATCGTCGCACACTCGGATGCAGCCATGGAATTACTCTTTTCGGAGAGCCTTCCAAAGGATCTTGCGAAAAAATACCAAAATCAATTACAGAATGAAGCCTATTTAGGCTATCTGGACATGATGGTATTTGACCTTCCTAAAACAAAAAAAATCAAAAACCCTAATATGTTGGTGATTGGTGCCGAAAATGACAAAGTTATCTCTCCTAAAGACATAGAAAAAACCGCAAAAACCTACAAAACTACATTCAAAATCATTCCCAACATAGCACATGATATCATGCTGGATACAAATTGGGAAGATGCTGCCCGGACAATGGCCAATTGGCTATCGAAAAACAGCTAATCTTTTTTTTCATCCTTATCCTTTTTCTTCGGAGAGAGCTTAAAGGCTAGATAACCAATACCCACGATAAAGTGAGCTACTATTATCAACATCACTACTTTTATCCAAAAACTTGACATCCTTATTCGCTTTAGTATTTACAACAAAATCAGGATATTAACAGCATGCCCCTTAAAATGTTGACTGAAGAGCAACGTGGCTTTTACTACCTGATGGTTAACAATGGTTCGGTCAAAATTAACCTTTAAATGGATGAAAAGCTCCAATAGCAACTGGCGTTCTCTAATTTAATGCAAGTTAGTTTTTTGACTGAGTTGCATTATTTTAAATCGTCATTGCATGTTGTTCATTTTGGCTTGGCCCCGCCTGCCGCGCTAAACAGCTTCGGCGTCGGGCAGGCCAAAACGAACCAAAAACCCAAGAATCTCGAA
>JANTGI010000067.1 GCA_024762995.1 Saprospiraceae bacterium
GTGTAACGATACAATGGTATCGCTCATTCTTGGCTTTGGGGTATCGGTGAAACCTGCCTAATTTAACATAGTCAAGTAAAAACAGCCCGGTCTTTACAGTCCCTACATATTTTCAAAATAACCACATTATGAGAGCCAAAAAAACCAAAAACGGGATTTCCCTAAAACTTTACACCGGTACAACCAGTGTACTCATGTCCTTTAATGTCACTGATGCCCGTAGAAAGGGACTTCTCGGTTTTGCCGTAAGGCGTAAGGACAAACATCGCCGCAACAAACATCCTGATGAATGGAGGTGGATAAAAGCCATGCTGCGCTTCAAACCTAAAAAGAAAAGAAAGAACGCCAGCAAAAAATATCGCCCTACTGATACCAATATTGCTCCCATCCAAAAATTTCGCTGGTCGGATTATGCCGTCTATGCCAACCTACCCTACTCTTACCAAGTCATTGCGGTATATGGTACCCCGGACAACTTGGAATATGTCATGGGCCCAACCATCAAAATAAAGACAGAAAGCCTTCGTTCGGGGAAGCATCAAGTGGTGTTTAATCGAGCGGTGGCCGCCAGCCAAGCCTATGCTAGAAAACCTTTCGGAAAAACCAACCCGGATGATGAGTCTGATCCTTTACATCAAGATGCCCGGGATTGGTTGACTAGGGGCTTGCGCCAAAAAATTGAAAAATTCATCAAATCTGCCAAAGATGATACTTATGCTTTAGATGTTGCCATTTATGAAATGGAGTATGATGGCATCGTGGACTTACTCAAAAAAGCCCACGAAAAAGGGGTTAAACTAAACATCGTCTATCATGCCCGAAAAAAAGATCCGCAAACCGCCGATAACGAAAAACACCTGAAGCCTATCGTCAAAAAAGAAAAAACGCCGAGAGTAACCAGTGCTATTTTCCATCAAAAATTCATGATTCTTTCCAAAAAGAACGCTAAAGGGCAGTATATTCCAAAATCCGTACTCACCGGTACCGCCAACTTCACCCCCAATGGCCTATGGAGACAAGCCAATGTGGTACATGTGATTCGAGACAAAAAATTAGCTAAAGAATACAGTATCCTATTTGCCCAGCTACTTCAAAGCAAAGGGCGTGGGGACACCAAAAAACATATCAACAAAAACCACCCCTTAATGGTGGACAAGGACTTATTCCCTTCTTTCAGCCCACGGTCTAAGTTTGTAGATATTGACTTACTGGAAACCACTATCCGCCAAGCCCAATCCGAGTTATTTCTTTGCTCCACCTTTCGGATGCACCCGCGTATCACTCAAGCCATTAAGGACAAGACAGATATCATCCGCTACGGACTTCAAAATAATCGGACTAGCATCACAGGTATTCATAGAAATAAATCTTTCACCGTGCCGGCTATCTTAAAAAATGGCTTGGAAGGATTTCTCAAAGAAAGCACCAAAGGACAAAAAGGCAATATCCTTATTCATTTGAAAACTTTGATTCTTGATTTTACGACCGAAAATCCTACGGTCATCGTGGGTAGCCATAATTTTAGCAAACCGGCTTCAAGTACGAATGACGAGAATTTTGTCGTCATCAAGGGGAATACTTCGGTAGCGGATATTTATTTTGGCGAAATGATGCGCCTTTATGATCATTACCGCTTTCGGTTCAATGTACGCAGTAAAAAAAAGAACAAAAAAAGAAAAAAACTTTACCTAAAACCCGACGACTCATGGACCAATCCTTACTTTAAGCCCGGCCTAAAAAGTGAAGAACGTGTTAAATTGAATAGGTAGTGTGTCGTACCTATGACACCCAGTGTACCTATGTATTAGATGTAAACGTAGAATTCCATCAAGTCCATAGAGACGACAAAGACAGGCAGGGACTTTCTTCCCTGCCTGTCTTCTCTGTCCTTTCAATAAAACCTAATTCCGCCCTGCGTCCACCGAGACAATAGCCGCCAAATTGACGATATTATTCACTTCAGTGTCTTTGGGGAGTACGTGGATAGGTTTGGCCAGACCCACGATAATCGGCCCAATAGACCGAGCATTTCCAAAATGGGTAACCAAACGCAAGCTAATATTACCGGCATCCAAGTTAGGGAAAATCAATAAATTGGGCCGGCGATGAATATCTGCAAAAGGATACCGGCTATTCATCACTTCCTGATTTAAGGCGATATCCGGTTGAACAGGTCCATCCACTACCAAATCAGGTCGTTGTTCCTTCACTATCTTCACTGCCTTAGTCACCTTGTCTGCTTCAGGTGAAGAAACCGCTCCAAAATTAGAAAAGGATAACATGGCCGCACGAGGCTCCATATACATTTTCTTCATGGTATCCGCCACCGTCATAGTTATTTCCGCTAATTGCTCCGCCGAAGGATTGATATTTACTGCTGCATCCGCAAAGAAATAACTTTTTCGGTCATGCTGGACTAAGTACATACCGGCAATGAGTTTACCTTTCTCTTTAGGGCCGACAATCTTGATTGCCGGGCGCAATACTTCCGGATATTCCACTGTAATACCGGCAACCATCCCGTCTGCATCACCTGTCTGCACCATCACCGCTCCAAAATAGAAGAAATTTTTAATGCTTTCGTGTGCGCCTTCTAAAGTTTTACCTTTACGCTGACGCAGGCGATAGTATTCGTTGGCATATTTATCGCAATTTGGAGAATTCCAAGGTTCAATGATTTCAATACCTTTCGGCGAATGATTGAGTTCTTTAAATTTTTGCAATAAGGCCTTTTTATCTTGAGTTAACAAAATAGGTTTTGCATAGCCGGCCATGACAATTTCATGAGCCGCCCAAATAATTTTAGGATGATCCCCTTCCGGAAAAACGATACGTTTTGGGTTTCGTTTGGCTACGGTGTAGATATTTCTCAAGATGGCTCTGGACCAATCTACACTTTCCATCAATCTTTCCTTGTAACGATCAATATCTACAGGCTGCTGCGCGACTCCTGTATCCATCGCAGCCTTTGCCACCGCCGACGATGCTGCCACTAATACACGATGGTCAAAAGGCTTGGGCAAGATGTAATCCCGCCCAAAGGTCAAATTTGCTTCGCCATAGATGTGCTTAATAGAATCAGGGACTTCTTCTTTGGCTAGTGCGGCTAGGGATTTGGCAACGGCCATCTTCATTTCTTCATTGATGATGGTGGCTCTCACATCCAATGCCCCCCGAAAAATAAAAGGAAAACCAAGGACATTATTCACTTGATTAGGATAATCACTGCGGCCGGTAGCGACGATGGCATCCGGTCTGGCTTTAATAGCATCGGGATAAGAAATCTCCGGGTCGGGATTCGCCATCGCAAAAATAATGGGGTCAGGCGCCATTTTATTGACCATCTCCGGGGTCAAAATCCCCCCTTTAGACACACCAAAAAATACATCCGCTCCATCGACAGCCTCTGCTAAGCTATGTTTATCGGTCTTTCTAAAAAATTTCTTTTTATACTTATTGCGTTCGTCTTCTTCATCTCCACGTCCCCTCCACAAGACTCCTTTACTATCAGTCATCAATAGATTCTCAATATCAACACCCAAGCTGACATAGAAATTTGCGCAAGCTATACCTGCAGCACCGGCACCGCTAACGACAACCTTGGCTTCACTCATCTTCCGACCGGTTAATTCAACGGCATTCAACAAGGCAGCCCCCGAAATAATCGCCGTACCGTGCTGATCATCATGAAAAACAGGAATATCCAACTCTTTTTTTAGCGTCTCCTCAATAATAAAACATTCCGGCGCTTTGATGTCTTCCAAATTAATTCCACCGAAAGTAGGAGCTATATTCTTAGCGGTACGAATCACTTCTTGTGGATCTTCGGAGTCCACTTCAATATCAAACACATCAATATTGGCAAAGCGCTTAAACAAAATGCCTTTTCCTTCCATGACGGGTTTGCCCGCAAGGGCGCCTATATTGCCCAACCCCAACACAGCGGTGCCATTAGACAAAACAGCGACTAAATTTCCCTTGGAAGTATATTTGAAGGCATTTTCCGGATTTTCTGCTATCTCCAAACAAGGAGCAGCGACACCCGGCGTATAGGCCAAAGAAAGGTCATCTTGAGTAACGAAAGATTTGGTTGGTACGACTTCGATTTTACCCGGCTTCGGATTTGCATGATAATCCAATGCGGCATTTCGTAGTCCTTTTTTGGTATTCAGAGAAGGTTTCATATTCTTTTTTTTGGTAACAGTAGATACAAGGTGCGTCTTACATCACGTATCAATTAATCCTTTAATCCGGCACAAATGTAAGCGTAAATAACCGTCCCAAACCATGACATTGGTTAGGATTTGTACTAATCGTTGTCGTGAAAAAGACTATCAAAGATTTTAATGAAATGGATAGATTTGCATCCACCGAATAGGGACAACTCCCTTCTGACAAATTTTTGACCTGAATCACATAAGATATTGCATCCCAATCAAACAATCGCCATCACTTCGGAAGCCGGTGTCCGAGTATCCATATCCAAACCACGATTGCGATGATCATCTATTTCCGCAGCAATTCCAACCGTACGACCAAATAAAAACAAATTAAAGCCTATTTTTTGCATCTCTGCTTTATTGACTTTCTTAGAAGCGTACAACTTCCATAATAGTTTGAAGGAAATAGCGGCAATGACTCCGTCAATATTCACACAATACACGTTTTTGGAGCCTTTGTTTCGGTACAGTGCTTGGACAAACTCCTTGTAAAAGTCCCAAAACAAATTGGTAATCCCTGCCTTTTTAAAAGATTTGTAAATATAATCTTCTCGCGGATCTACGTTGATTGGCTTGCCTTTAAATACCGGATGATTAATACCCGGAATACGGTCATAAGCCTTGCCGGAAACTTTCATTTTTTTCTTATAGGCGAGATAATCTTTAGCCGCTTTGTCCGCAATCGCCTTTATGGGGACTTTGGTCGTTTTTTGACCCGGATCGACTAAGCCACTGCCCTTAAAAGAATCTATCATAAACTGAATGCCTTCAAATCCATTGCCACCATGGGCCAGACCGGTATTCGCCAAATAACCGACAAAAGCAGTGGATATATTATTCCTTGCGGAAACGGACTCTTTGGCCCCTTTTGCCGAAATCGTACCCGGCCCATTCGTCAGCGTCACACCCAATAAGGTCGAAAATTCTAGCAACTCGCCCTTCGTCGGAGTCCCATTAAATAACGCCCTGAAAGCCGTTTCCGTAAAAGACGTATGGAGTACACCTGAATCTTTGGCATTGATTTTTTTAATAAAACTATTTTTCCGGGGAGAGACCGTGCCCAAAACCACTACTTTGGCAATAATGGACAAGTAAGCAAAAAGATTTTCAACGGTATCTTTGGTCATTCGCTTTAGTACCAAATAAGGAAAAAATAACTCCAACAACATACTGGAAATCAATAGGTTATCAATATCACCAACAGGATGATTCTCCAACAAATATTGGGTTAAATTTTTTATATTACTCTTTCCCCTTCGTTTGTTAAACAAGTCCAACAAAAAAGGAGTGGCTTTTTTTCGAGTTTTTTTACCTTTCGGAAAAAAGCTTAGAATCAAGGCTTCATGCTTTTTCCAGGAGATGGATTTTTCGGTACTTCTCAGTCCCAATTCACTATACACTCCGATAAAAGCCTTCATATACGCCCGGCTTTGTTGAAAATCAGGATGGTCTCCCAACAATACCAAAGGAGCCATAATGGCCTGATTAGGGGTCGCTCCGTTTTTCTCCGCTTTGGTCACTAAGTTCATTTCTTGAGCACTGACACCCGCCAAAAAATTCAGTATTCCGTTAAAGGTCGGTAAGTCCTTCTTTTTAGGCATTTCTTTGGCCAGCGCATAAAAGATATTTTCTTCATAAGCATATTTGGATAATTCAGTCACCGCCCTTCCGTGTAATTCACCCAGTCTGGTATGAATATTCATGGAAGACGCACCGGAGGCATTGCGCATAGTTTGACGCAAGTAGGTGGCCCCAAATTCTTTATTCATCAGGGCTATTTCTTCATTGTACGGAGCCAATGCTTCGACCACAGGAATTTTCAATTTTTGCGGAAGCTTAAGCCCCATATCATTCGCAAACCAAGGTTTTAGACTCAAATCCCCAACCTTGTCAAAATCAGGCGCCCACCCATTTTTCTCAAACACGGCCTTCATCGCCAAAGGGATATGCTGAATGGAAGAGACACGTACCCCTTTTTTGCTGACTTTTTGGGGCTTATCCGGATCAAATGCCTTTGTCCGAAAATATTTATCAAACCATTTTTCCTTGGCTATCGCTCCATCATCGCTGCCGGCCAAAGCGCCTGCATGACCCACGGCTCTAGTCAATTTGGCCTTCCATCGCCCCGTGACTAAAACGACAATCGGTTTTGTAAATTTAATCCGACCTTCTTGAATCCAATCTAAAGCCTGCTTTTCATAATAACCACCGGGCTCGACATACAAAACAACGGCTTTGGTCCGTGCGTCATTTTCGGCAGCATACAAAAATTCTGCGACAGCAAATTGAATAATCTTATCCTTGCCGGAACTGACCACCGTAGAAGTACCAAACCCCTGTGTCTTCAGATATTCCGTAATAGTCGTACTAAAATTACCTGAATTAGAATGCAAAGCAATAGAACCTTTGAGCAGCAATTCATCCGGACGGTCACCCCCTAGTCCTCCACCTATACGCACCCGATTCCAAGCATCCGCCACACCGAGCGAATTGGCCCCAAAAACATCCACTTTATTTATTTGCGCCACCGCACGAATAAGCCTTTGATCCTTTACGCTTAACTTCTCGGTGACAATCACCAGCTTCTCCAAATTATCATTGTAATGGCACATTTCGGCAACGGCATAATAAACGGCCGCAGGGGGCAAATAAATCACTCCCGTATTGAACTCATGTTTTTCGACGACTTCCGCCAAACGACTATACACAGGAATAGGCCCTGCATCCGTCTTCATGGTGCCTGGGCGACCATATTGCACGCCGGCGACCACATTTTTGCCGGAAAACACGTGAGAGACAGGAGTTACTTTGCGGCTTTCGTTGCCCAAAATATTCATAACGACGATGCGATCATCCTTAGAAGCAATATCTTCCAGCGAGCGAATGCCCACATAATATTTGAAAGGAGTATTATTTTTGGATTTCATTTTCCGAGATTTTGTAGGTCGTAAAATTTAATAAATTTTGAAAAACTATTGGCGCGCCTTCATCCAATCATCCACATCCACCGCATATTGAATGACATCTACCATAGATGAATCATACCCAAAAAAACGATGTGGTATTTTTAAATTGTTCAACATATCATGGGCGTAAGCCATTCCTTTGATTAGATTGGGGCCGCCCCGACCGATGACGACATAAATGTCCTGCTTACCGTGCTCGGATATATAGTCTCGCAAAGCATCAACAATCGCTTTGAGTGTGACAAAAATATCGGTATTATTTGCCTTTCCCCCGATGACCAAGATGACATTGGAATTTTTGATCCAATATTTATACACAATTTCTGCGATATTGTACATTTTCTCGAAAGGGGGGTTGCCCCCAAAATCCGTCGAAATCGTCGTCCTATCGGAAAGAATCTCCGTCGCGGCACTATTGGCTCCCCCACCAAACATAAATGGCGTTATCGTGCCTTTGGGATTGATTACCGCTACGTCACTTTGCCCTTGGTAGGTGCGCAAGGCATTGACTTCCATCTCAAATTCCGAAAGGCTGGATTCAAATACATCATCCGGCAAATTCAACCGTTTGGTCTGTGGATTATCTTGATCCAACATCGCCTTAAAGTCACAAGCATAAGGCACATAACGCTTGCCGACCTTGCTCATCCGAATCGGATTAATCTCCATGACATCAAATCCATAATCATTGTACAACTCCCACAAAGCCGGAAGATACCGCGCCAAGGGACTGATAATTTCTGAAGGCGCATTTAATTCGGCCAAAGCATCAATAATATGGTAGGTTTTTAGCCCTGTCAAAGGATCAAAAGACTTCATAACGATACGATCCGGCGGCAATTCTTCAATATCAATCCCTCCGTCAATAGACAAGGTAAAACTAACCATCCTACTTTGGGTAGAGACCGAAATATTAAAATATACCTCATAATCCGACGGAATAAATTCTTCAAAGGTAGCCCCGTTGGCGACCACCGAGTGGCCATGAAATTTATGCTTGGCAAAGAACAACTGCCGGCGTGCTTCCAAGGCATCGGGTACGTTATCGACAATTTTGATTAAACCGGCCTTTCCTTTTTTGCCAACGCCCCCGTAGAATACCGGTTTGACCACTACTCTACCGCGTTTTTTTATCAGTGCATCAATATCTTCGGAATAGGCATTATTGCACAAAATAGTTGGGATGGGAAACCCTGCTAATTGCAGGATTTTTTGCCCATATTTCATTCCTGTAATTTGCATAAATTCATTTTTTTGATTGGCAAAAAAGAAAAATACTGACGCAAAGTTAGGTTAATTTTGCATAATGCCAAATCATCCCCACCAAATACCTAAATTAGCCCGGTATGATTTACAGAGAATTAATTAGAAAAAAAGGGGCTTCCTTCATTTTTCCAATTTTGTTTTGGTATTAAATCATAAACATCGTTTTTATTCTGATTTACCATTGATATAAGTTTTTAGAAAAAAATGGTAACTGTTTAGCTGACCCTAAATTTATAGACAGAAAGAAGCCTTTTTTGCATAGCACAACTACGCCCAAATTTATATTAACTACATCGAAACTCAACGGTATGATCAAATTTCACCCCAAAAACGAATGGAAACCCAATTTACCAAACCGGTAATAGTCAAAATTGAATCTCATAGCCGTAACTTTCGCCTTTATCCTTTGGGGGGCTAGAATCCGGACTATCTTTTTTGACGGTGGTATAACTAATCTGCGAGAAGGGTTTAGATGTTTGTTTTATTTTTTGTTGAGCAGCTTGGTTATAGTTAAAATGAATACGAATACTTTTATTATGCTTGAGTTTTAGGCCGCGCGTCTTTTTGACATTGAATTTAAGTTTTCGGACAACTCTGACGGCTTCTTCATCACAGCCATAACCCAAGCCATGTATGACCTTTGCATCAATGACATCACCGCTCTCATTGACGATGTATTTTACAAAAACTTTTCCTTGAATTTTGGCATCGAAAGCTTCTTTGGGATAAACTAAATGCTCTTGGATAAAAGCACGCATCGCCTTCAAGCCACCGGGAAATATCGGCTGATGAATAAAATCATTTTTTTTTCTTTTCATAGATTTGGTTTATGAAATAGCAGCATTTCTGCGATGAACTGGAAATTTCCTACAGCATGGCTACCCATTCATGACGATGCTCTTATACATGGGTTAAATTGGCTTCGCAGTTATTCTGCGACAAATCTTGCAAACCAAATCGTCCCATGTAAATAACGTATCTTTGGAGTAAAAGTTAAACTTAAAGTCTCCTGAATCACGGTCTCCATCAGAAAAAATATCCTTTAATTTATGAAATTAGGACATCATACCATCAATGCACTTGTTGCTCATATGCCCGAAAGGCTTTTTGCAGTTGTTCCTTAAAATCTATCTCGATGATTTGTTCTTGCCCGGCTATTTTCTCTTCTTCAGGGAGAGAAAGATTCATCTTACACTCCATTCTCGCAAGATCTTGAGAATAAGGAATTTGAATAGATGTACGGGCACTATCCAACCAAGCAATTTTGTCACCATCGGATGTCCCGTGGACATAGACCATCTTGGGATCATGGATGTTTACCTTGGAAATAATACTATGGTCTTTGCGACACATATCCAACTCCAGAGCCCGGGTATCTTCCCATTGTTTTATGGGAACGCCCATGTGGACATCGACAATTTTTGAAACCACTTTTTGACCTTTTTGTGCAAACTCCATCAATACCACCGGCTCATAACCAAAAATATTTTCATAATCATTGCCCGGTACTAAGGAAGCCGTAGATAAGTCGTCTAATTGCTTATACTGCTCTTCGATGACATAACTGCAAGCCGTCTTAAAATCCCTAATCACCGCATCGCCATCGTCTTGCATGATACACAATCCCTTTTCAGAACGATAAGTCACACTATTGTCGATATCGATAAAAGTAGAGCAATCATTCTCTCCGAAGCCCTTTGCAGATGCATAATTGGCGCATTCTTCATTCGTCTTAAAATAGACATTTTTTTCGGCCATATACCAATTATCTCCCTTGTAATTATGCAAAACCGTGCAATGCCCCTTCCCAACCCCGATCTTTTCGTTGAAGGCATCACAACCCGCTAAGCTCATAAACATATTGGCGCCGGTCGCCGGTTGATAACATACACAGCCTTCATATTCATCACTCAAATTAAAAACCGCATGAGCGGTCTCATGGACGGCTGTCCCAATATTATAGCTTTCGGAAGTAAATAAATTGGTCGAAAGAAAGGTCAAATGCCCCATCAAATAAGCCCCGTCTTTAAAAGGCTGCTTATGCAAAAGCCCATAGGCATCTATGCCTTCTATTTTGTAATCGGTCAAAAATTTAGGAAAAATCTCTTTCCGCAAGGTTTCGTAAGCGATGGCATGCCCATTGACCGCTTCACCGGTATAATAAAAAGCCCATTTATCCTTATGACTGCCGATCATATTGTTGCCAAAATAGCCTTTATATACCAGATGCCCTACGTCCGTAAAAAAGCCCTTCCAATCATCGCCAAAATCCGTATCCTTGATAAACGCTACATTAATAGACTGTTTCATCAATGTCGGTGAAGTCGCATAAAGCAGGATTTTGTCATCAGGCCAAGGCGAATCACCCGCGTCAAAAGTAGCAAACCTAGAACTCACATTCCCTTGGACATTTGTGATGTGAAAGATATACTCCACATTGGTTTTTGCCCCAAAAGCCTTGGGGACGGTATAAGCCAAATCCACTTCATATTGGGGATGGTCGAAAGTCCATGTCTTTTGTCGTCCGCCTAATCCCGCCGGTTTTCTTTTTTTGGAAGGCAATCCTTCATCATTTTTGTACAATTTGTATTCATAAATCTCTAATTCTACTTTGGCGATGAGAGATTCATCCCAAGCCTTGACCTTAAAAGTCACTTTTTCATTATTTTCAGGATGGATTGGACTGTGTTGCCAATAAGCAAATTCGGCATCCGTATCTACTATTGGCGGCACGACAACCGGACTTACACTTCGATTGCAAGCAGAAATAATCAATAAAAAAAAGCTAATTACAGGTAAAATAATTTTCATCATACGGAATTTAGGTGCTTGCGCAAAATGAGAGATATGGGAAAGGTACTTAGGTGGTAACCGTTTAGTTGCCCCTATATTCGGTCATCACCTTAGCGATGCGCAGTATATTCAATGACATACGGAGCCTAAAGAAGCCTTCACAAAAAGTGAAGTTAAACGTGTCCACCTGCCTTATTAACGATGATGTTTCTTTGGTATTGCCGAAAAATATGGAGTAGGCGGCAAAAAGTTGGTGGTTATTTGTGCGCTAAACTTATGATGGGCCGGCTATTGAAAGCACTTTTACCGGATGCCCTAATTCCGATCCAAAAACTCCATACGACGGGATGCTGCTTCGCCATTCCTATACCGACAGTTGACAGGTAGGAATACCGGTGCCCGAAAGTCTTAGCTTAGTGCAGTGATTGCTCAAATCTTCTGTGCTCTATTTTTGGCTCACCAATCTCCTCGCTGCGCTCTGAGCTTAGCGATCCATAGCCAAGATTATTTTATTTTTTGTATCTTTATAAAAATCAATACTATTATGGCAAGAAACTATCAAGACTATTTTGACTATGGCTCTGTATATCACATATACAACAAGGTGGTTTCCAGAGAGAATTTATTTAATGACCCAAGTGACTATAAAGACTTTCTTCAAAGATACTCGACATACTTAGCACCCTATTTCGACACTTATGGATACAACCTAATTCCTAATCATTTTCACATCTTAGCAAGAGTCAAAGAAAAGGCCAAAATCAATGTAAGCTCAGAAAACACTATGGCTGCCCAAAAATATCTATAGGGCAAGGAATCTATTAACTTCTTCTTAGAGAACCAGTTAGGACGGATGTTTAGCGGAGTGACCCTTCGATTCAATAAAAAAAACAATCGTGTAGGTCCTTTACTCAAATCCGGTGTAAAGCGTGTTCTATTTAAATCAGAAGAAAGAGTAATCTATCAATTATTATACATTCCTCCCCTCTATTGTCATGCACTCTAATTGATTTCTTCATACTCAACTTCGGCGTCATCCGTAACAGCCGTTCCGGAAAAATCACTGTCTTTAACAGATGTATTACACCCCCGGCTGCTGAAACAACCAACATTAAAAACTGCTTGCGCAAACATCACCGCGCCAAAGGCCAAGACCAAGCGACCACCATCAGAAAAGTAGTCCCAAAGGAAAAAAAGACCGACAAGCAGTTGAATAAAACGTTGCCAAGTCCATTTGCTCAAATATTCTTTCATTTAAAGACTGTTTGTACCTATTTAGGTAATCGGCCGGTTTTTGTCATAAAACAGCAATTTTTTGCCTAAAAACAGGAGTACCTAAACAGTTAGATTGATTTTTGGTAAAATAAAAAAGCTTCCGGCACACTTTTGCGCCGAAAGCCCTAGATAAAATAATAGTACATCTTTATATTAATGTCGCATCCACGACAAATATCCACCGGTTAGGTTGTAAACTTCAAAGCCTTTCCTTGCTAAAATCATAGCTGCTCTCCTGCTTCTCGCTCCGCTTCTGCAATATACTAGGTATTTTTTGGATTTGTCAAGGGTTTCAGCCTTTTTTGCGATAATATTTAATGGAATATTCACCGCTCCTTCTATTTTTCCGGATTCAAACTCTCTCGGCGTACGTACATCTAATACGACCACATCCTTTTCAGACATCATTTTTTTAAACTCCTGCTTATTGACATTTTTCATTTGCTTTGCAGTCGTCTGTGCGTGAGCACTAATGGCGTTCATTGATAGAAAAGCCACCATCATAAAAAAGCTTAATACTTTCATTGTTTTTTTTCTTTTTTGTTTATTAATGTTCTTGTAACTATTCAGTTACAATGCCGCAAAGTTAATCCAAATAGAGATATGGGTTATGTGACTTAAATTACAAAGCGCTCCCGCTCCGTCGCTTAAAAAACATAAACCACTCATTATCAACAACTTGAATAAAGGCATCGGCAATGTTAATAAGTTCTTAACTTAAAGTTTCGGTACGTCGGTTTAACGGTTTAACGATACAACGGTGCCACTCTTTCTTGACTTTGTGGATTTGGTAAAACCCGCCTGCTGCAGGCAGGGGTAAAAGGTCAAGTTTACCTGCTGCAGGCAGGGGACAAAGGGTTGTGAATTTTGGCTTCTGTCTATTTTCCTTGATATTGGAACGCTGTAAGATTAGAAGTCAAGATTTCTTAAGGAAGCTTTGATAAGCTTTTATGCTTTTCTTGGCTATAACCCAATAACCACGGGCTTTTCAAAGTAACGAAACGAGTTCTTAACTTAAGCTTTAATAGTGTGCCGGCTTAGCAAATGCCAATTAATAGCGTCGTCTGCGCCTACGACGAGTGGTCTTCACTCCCAAAACTCCTAGAATCCCACGGGTCAATTCTCGGGCTACTGTGCGTCCGATTTGTCGGGTCGTTGTACTATTATAGATGGTTTCCAGCCAAGATTTTTCTTTTTTACTGGATTTTTTAGCGGCTTTTTTCTGTTTTTGCAATTCCTTTTGGTGTTCTTCACTAGAAGCTTCTTCGATTTTTTCTTCTAAAATTTCGTAAGCACTCTTTCGGTCTTGGACATCCGCATATTTTTTGACTAGTTTCGACTTACTGACAATGGCATCTATCTCGTCATCCGTCAAAATATCCATGCGGGACTGCGGTGCTCTCAATAAAGTATGAACTAAAGGAGTCGGAATTCCCTTTTTATTTAAAGCAGTGACCAAAGCTTCCCCGATACCCATTTGCGTAAGCAAATCCGCCACATTGTAGTAGGGAGACTCCGGAAAATTCTGGGCAGCGAGCTTAATATTCTTTCGATCTTTTGCCGTAAAGGCACGTAAGGCATGTTGAACTTTTAATCCTAATTGACCAAGAATCTCCTCCGGAATATCTGCCGGACTTTGGGTCACAAAAAAGATACCCACACCCTTAGACCGAATTAATTTGATAATCGCTTCTAACTGCTCCAATAAAGCCGTGCTGGCATTTTTAAAGATTAAATGAGCTTCGTCCAAAAATAAGCATAGTTTCGGTTGTTCCAAATCCCCTTCTTCCGGAAAAGTCGCATATATTTCCGCAAGGAGTTGCAGCATAAAAGTCGAAAACAACTTGGGTCTGTCTTGGATGTCATTCACTCTCAAAATAGAAACAATACCTTTGCCCGAACGATCGACTCTGACCAAATCATCTACATCAAAAGAAGGTTCCCCAAAAAAAGCTTCGGCTCCTTGTTGTTCCAACTCGACAATCCTACGCAATATAGCTCCAACGGTAGCAGTAGAAACCATTCCATACTCAGACTTAAACTCTTCCTTGCCGGCATCTGTGATGTACTGAAGAGTTTCACGCAAGTCCTTTAAGTCCAAAAGCGGATACTTATGATCATCACAATATTTGAAGACAACCGCCAAAACGCCTGATTGAGTGGAGTTTAAACTCAATATCTTACTAAATAAAATCGGTCCAAACTCTGAAACGGTGGCTCGAAGCCGGACACCTTTCCCCTTAGACAGAGTGAAAAATTCAACTGGTGACTTTCCTTTTTTGAAGGGCAATCCAATCTGAGCATGACGCTCATCAATTTTAGGATGTCCCGGCGACGGTGCCGCAATCCCACTCAAATCCCCTTTAATATCTACCAAAAGAGACGGGACTCCGTGTGCAGATAATTGCTCTGCCAAGATTTGCATCGTCTTGGTCTTTCCGGTACCTGTTGCGCCGGCAATCAAACCATGGCGATTCAAGGTTTTTAAGGGTACCTTCACAAAATGATTGGTGAGACACTCTCCATCGAGCATCGCCCCACCCAAGATGATGGTTGGTAGTCCTCCAAAATCATATCCTTTCGTAATCTCTTTTGCGAAAGCGTCTTTATTGTGCATATTAGAAATTTTAGTATGGGCACAAAGATAAAGCTAATTTTTGTTTAGGAAGCAAACATATTTAAATTACTCCGGTTGCCGCTGAGTACCCAACCGCTGACTATGACAGCTTGAGTAAAATACCCTATTGATTCGATGAAATCTTAATGTTCATTTATATACAAAAAAAACATCAATTATTTACTACCTTTAGAGGTATAATTTTAGAATTGTTTGGGCATTTAGTCAAAAAATCGGGTACTTTTGCTTACAGAATGTGATTTAAGATAGAAGAACTGCATTTCTTACCCTGTAGAGTTAGAACTCCCGAATTAAAACAAACAAACAACAAAGGAATATACTGAGTATATTCGGGAAAGTTCAATACTATGAAACAGACAGTCATATTATGGATTGTGCTATATCTATTACCTGCATCCCTATTTGCGCAAGGCAAGTGCTCCGTTGCTCTTGATTTTACTTGGCAAAAAGAATATTTGCAACCAAGTACAAAAGCAAAACTAAAAAATCAATGGGCGCAATCCCGCATTCCATGGATAGAAAACAAAGGACAATGGCCAAAAAATGTCAGTTTTATGGCTCAAACCTTTGCCGGAAAAACGTATGTGACCAAAAAAGGAACGATTAATTATGATGTAGTTGTTGACTCTACAAGTCATATTTTATTGAGAGAACACTTCGTCAAAGGTTCTCCGGCAGCTATCTCCGGACAGTCGCCTGCTTCCGCAAAAAGCCATTATTTTTTAGGTAATCATCCCAAAAACTGGGTAAAAAACGCCGCTTCATTTAAGTCTGTTCAGTTATCCGAAGTATGGAATGGCATTGATATTCAACTGAATGCAAATGGAGAGAATGTAGAGAAACTTTTCATCATTAACCCAAATGGACACCCTGAAGACATCCAAATGTCTATTGATGGTGCCGAAGAGTGTTCAATCGCCCAAGATGGCTCTTTAGTTATTCAAAGTACCAAGGGAAACTTGGCTTTTTCTGCTCCGTTTGCCTACCAAATCATCCAAGACCGGCAGATGGAAATTCCGGTTAAGTATCAATTGAATGATAATCAATCAACGACCTATTCTTTTCATTTAGGAAACTATAATACGGATTATCCGGTTATTATTGACCCGTTATTGGCTTCGACCTTTCTTGGTGGCTCCGCTTGGGATCAAGTAATGGGAGTACGACTCGACCCGGCCGGAAATGTAATCGTAGCCGGATGGGCTCAATCCAACGATTTCCCGACCACAGCCGGTGCCTATTCTACGTCTAGTGCCGGTTCATTTGATGGCTTTATCTCAAAATTATCTCCGGACCTAACCACTGTACTGGCTTCTAGTTATTTTGGCGGAAGCGCCGACGACTTCATCAATAATTTTGCTGTGGACAATGCAGGGAATATTATCGCAGTCGGTCATACTTATTCAACAGACTTACCCACCACTGCCGGAGCATACAGTAACACATCTAATGGCCTGACCGATGGATTTGTCTTAACCATGTCTTCAGACTTATCAACGCTTACCGCGTGCACATACATTGGCGGCACCGATGAAGACTATCTCCAATCTACGGCCGTCTCTCCGTCAGGTGACATATACATCACTGGAAACTCTATTTCCTTGGACTATCCAACAACGGCGGGAGCATTTTCTACTAGCACCATCGGTGCAAAGGATGTCATCGTTTCCAGGTTTAGTGCTGATTTGACCACCTTACTTTCTTCCACTTATTATGGTGGGACAGATTGGGATCAAACCAATGATATCAAGATTGATGCAACGGGACAAATTGTCATTGGTGGATGGACTTTATCTACAGACCTTGCTCTGGGTGCAGGAGGATATAGCACCACACAAAGTGGTAATTTTGATGGATTTTTGGCCATATTGGATAATAATTTAACGACAGTAAATAATGGCACTTACATAGGCGGGACTATCGAAGATCATGTTGAATCCTTTTTGATTGCTCCTTCCGGAAAAATATTCACAACCGGTTGGACAACATCATCAGATTTTCCGACGACAGCCGGAGCTTATGATAATACGCTGGACGGTGGTACTGATTTTGTCATTTCTGCTTTTTCCGGTGACTTGTCCAGCCTAACAGAATCAACTTTTGTGGGTGGATCTGATTTTGAGCAAGCGTATGCGATTACAATGGACTCCAAAAACCGAATAATTGTTGGTGGCTTAAGTACTTCGACAGATTTTCCGGCATTCGATGCCGTATATTCCGGTTCAAATAGTGGGAGTGCTGATGTTGCAATCACACGAATGAGTTCAGATTTAAGCACGCTACTTTCTTCTACCTATGTAGGTGGTCATGATTTTGAACAAGCCATGGTGGCCATCTCCGTTAATTCGATTGACCAGGTGTACTTTGGGGGACGCACCATCTCTAATGACTACCCCACCACAAACGGCTGCTTTGATAGTCAATATGATAGCGACTTTGATGGATATGTCAGCTTAATTTGTTTGGATTCTTTGCCGGCATCTAATTTCACGTCCAACTCAACTTCCGGGTGTCTTCCATTTACCGTAACCTTTCAAAACACCACCACGGGGGAAGACGAAACCGTACAATGGCTTTTTCCGGGTGGGACTCCGTCTTCATCGACCGACCAAAATCCAACTGTAGTCTATAATGCAAGCGGTTTTTATGATGTAACGCTCATTACCGGTAACTGTGCCGGTTTTGATACCATTACTAAAACTAATTATATTTTCGTTGATGATATTCCAACCGTTGGATTCAGCTTTACCACGAATGGGCTGGATGTCAGTTTTAACAATACTTCGACCAATGGGACTAGTTCTTGGGATTTTGGAGACAATAGTACTTCTACGCAAGTGAATCCTACGCATT
>JANTGI010000068.1 GCA_024762995.1 Saprospiraceae bacterium
AGAAAAGTAGAGGTCAATGTTGATGAAAACGGTCGAGTAGAAGGGGAGGATGTTATTTTGATGCCTTATGACCAAGTACGTGTGCGGCAATTGCCTGATTTTGAATTTCAAAAGAATGTGACCATCTCCGGAGAAGTGCTTTATCCTGGCACTTACGCAATTACAAAGGATAATGAGCAGTTGCTCCAAATGCTTACAAAAGCAGGTGGCCCTACGGATGAAGCTTTCTTGGAAGGCGCCACCCTGCGACGCAAACAGGATAATGTCGGATACATCATCTTGAGATTAGATGATGTTTATAAGAATAAAAATTCCAAATTTAATATCGTCCTGGCAGCCGGTGATGAGATAAATATTCCCAAAATGAAGGACTTTGTGAGCATACAAGGAGCCACCAAGGCAGGGAGAAATTATGACCAAAAAGTAATTGGTTCGGATAATCGAATTAACGTCCCTTTCCATCCCGGACGAAGAGCCAATTTTTATGTGGACGAATATGCGGGCGGAACTAGTAAGTACGGAAAAAAGAAGCTCATCACCGTGCGCTATCCGAATGGACAGTTGAAAGAAACAAAAAACTTCTTGGTTTTTAATGTTTATCCTAAAGTAAAGAAAGGAGCATCTATCTATGTAGGCGCACAAAAGAAAACAGCAAAACAGAAGAACGAAGAAGAAAAAGAACCGGTTGATTGGGGTAAATTATTGGGAGATACCATTGCGCAAGCAACTACGATTATCACCTTATTACTCTTAGTACAAAGAATCAATTAGGTTGATACTCAAAACAAACCAGACATGACAAAAGATATTAGAAGCCTAGACCCCCAAGCATTGTGGGGATATTTTGCCGACTTGAATAGTCATCCCCGACCATCCAAGAAGGAACATAAAGCCGTCGAGTTTATCCAGAATTTTGGGAAGGAATTGGGCTTAGAAACCTATACCGACAAGGTGGGGAATGTGATTATTAAGAAGCCGGCCGGAAAAGGTTTTGAAAAAGCCGATCCTATTATTCTCCAAGGACATCTGGATATGGTGGCCCAAAAAAATAATGATACTGATTTCGATTTCAATACGATGGGCATCAATATGTATGTCGATAAAGACGGTTGGGTCAAGGCCAAGGGGACGACTTTGGGGGCGGATAATGGCATCGGAGTGGCAGCGATTATGGCAGTCCTTGCGGAAAAAAAGAAAAAATATCCGGCTATTGAAGCCTTATTTACGATAGACGAAGAAACAGGGATGACAGGAGCTTTTGCGCTACAACCCGGTTTGATGGATGGTAAGATCTTGCTTAATTTAGACTCTGAAGACGAGGACGAAGTGACCATAGGATGTGCCGGCGGAGTGGATGTAAATATTGCCAATACCTATATAGAGCAAAGCCTTGCGGCAAAAACGAAGTGGCTGACCTATCGCCTAACCGTAAAAGGTCTAAAAGGAGGTCATTCCGGTATGGATATTCATTTAGGACGTGGGAATGCCAATAAAATAATGGGTCGAATTATCCGCACCTTGGACGAAATGGTGAAGGTAAGATTGGCTTCTTTTGAAGGAGGCAGTTTGCGCAATGCCATCCCAAGGGAAGCCACGGCTGTTTTGGTCTTGGCGGCAACCAAAAAAGATAAATTTGCAGAAGTCTTTGCCGGCTTAACTGCTGACATCACCAAAGAATACCATACCACCGACCCCAATTTTGAAATAAGCTTCGAAAAAGTCAGAAAGCCAAGAAAGGTCATGAAAAAGAGCCAACAAGTTGCTTTTTTAGATTCTTTAGCGGCTGTTTGGAATGGTATTTATCGCATGTCTCCCGATGTTGAAGGCTTAGTTCAAACTTCCAACAATGTTGCTAAGGTCATCGTCAAAGGTGGAGAGATACAAGTGAATTGTTTGACTAGGGGAGCGGTAGATTCGGAGAAGATGGACTGCGCACATTCTGTTAAAGCGGCTTTTGATTTATCCGGAGCGAATGTTACATTTACCGGGAGCTATCCGGGTTGGGCGCCGGAGCCTGATGCCAAAATAAACGACATCTTATCAAAGATTTACAAGAAAAAATACAAGAAACTGCCGGAAATATCCGCTTGTCATGCCGGTCTGGAATGTGGTATCATTAAGAAGCAGTATCCAAATGTGGAGATGATTTCTTTTGGACCCAATATTCGGGGAGCACATTCACCGGACGAAAGGGTAGAAGTGGCTTCTGTCAAAAGGTTTTATGCCCTCTTACAAGATACTTTGGTTGCCTTAGGCAAAAAGTAAATGGGTGTTCCTAAATAGTTCCCAAAATAATAACTAACTTTGCATTACTTTGGCCCCGTAGTTCAAGGGATAGAACAAAAGTTTCCTAAACTTTAGATTCAGGTTCGAGTCCTGGCGGGGCTACATGTATAAGCTGCAAATCGCTGATATTCAGTGTTTTGTAGCTTTTTTTGTCTAAGTTCGATAAAGCGAAAAACAGGCCAGCTTTGCCTTGTCGCTGCGGCAGCACTTCAAAAATCTTAAATCTTAAATCTTATATCGTAAACCCTAAGTACAGGACAAAGTCGGTTATATCAAAGAAAACCAAGTAATTTTTGATTTTTCTATTTTTGACCCCAATACCTGCCTAACCTCTACAGCCTATACTGCACTGGGCAGACCACAACTTTAGCAAGTTAGTTCCTACCCTTTCAACTTGGTCAAAGTTTCTTCTAGGATAGCTATTCTGGCTTGCCCGTCTGCCAGTTTTTTGCGTTCCATGGCTACGACTTTTTCGGGGGCATTGGCGACAAAACGTTCGTTGGATAGCTTCTTTTCGATTCCGAGAACAAAGCCTTTCATGCGTTTTAATTCTTCTTCGGATTTCTTTATTTCGGCGGCTACATCAATATCTTGGGTGAGCGGCACATAATATTTTCCCGTGCTGACTATAAAGGAAACGGTGTTGCCTTGCGGCTCTTTTTCCACTAATTGAATAGACTCCAGATTCCCTAGTTTGGTCAACAAGCCTTGGATGCCTTTTTCCGCAAGGAGTTGTTCTGTTTCTTTAGATTTTTGCGCAAGCAAGGGAAGTTTTTCTGCCCATTTTACGCCATTTTTATTTCTAATATCCCGAATTTTAGAAACAATATCTTGGCTTAATGCCACTTTGTTTAAGAAGTCAAGGTTGTATTTTCCGCCTTTCGGCCAAACACTAACCACGCAATCTTCTCCTTCTTGGCGTTCTTTCAATTGATGCCAAACTTCTTCTGTCAGGAAGGGCATAAAAGGATGTAATACCGTCATCAAACGACTAAATATGTCTATCGTCGCATCATACGTGACCTTGTCTATCGGTTGCCCAAATGCCGGCTTAATCATCTCCAAATACCAAGAACAGAAATCTCCCCAAATAAAAGAATAGAGCTTGACTAAGGACTCGGACAGTCGAAATTGATCAAAATCCTTATCCATTTCCGCAAGGATCTTATTGAACTTTTGCTCAAACCAACGAACCGCCATTTGATTAATCTCGGGTTGTTCTTGGGTGTCAGATACGCGGAGACCCTTCACTAAATTAAGGGCATTCCAAATCTTATTAGAAAATTTACTGCCTTGTTCACAGAGCTTTTCATCAAATAACAAATCACCCCCCGCCGGCGAAGAAGATAGCATGCCATAGCGGACGCCATCCGCCCCAAATTTTTCAATGAGTTTTAAAGCGTCCGGAGAATTACCAAGCGATTTACTCATTTTACGGCGCTGCTTATCTCTGACCATTCCCGTAAAATATACCTTTTCAAAGGGACGCTCATCATACCATTCATATCCGGCCATAATCATGCGAGCCACCCACAAAAAGATAATATCCCATCCTGTCACTAAGACATTGGTCGGGTAATAGTAGTTAAAATCTTTACTGTCGTTAAATCCGTCAAAGACGCTGATAGGCCACAACCAAGACGAAAACCATGTATCCAAAGCATCATCATCTTGTCTTAAATCATCTAAGGTCAGGGATGGATTACCTGTTTTTTCTTTTGCTTTAGCTAAAGCTTCTTCGGCTGTAGCGGCCACGAATGTGTCTTCACCTAGATACCATGCCGGAATCCGGTGTCCCCACCATAGTTGCCGCGAAATGCACCAATCTTGGATGTTTTCTAACCAGTGCCGGTAAGTGTTTTTAAAGTTGGCGGGAAAAAATTGAACTTCATCAGTCATGACTGCTTCCAAAGCTTTTTCTCCCAATTTCTTCATGTTGACATACCATTGCAAGGATAGTCGGGGTTCCACGATAGAATTTGTTCTTTCGGAGCGACCAATATTGGTTTTATAATTTTCAAGTTTGAGCAGATGACCGGATTCGGCCAGCATCTTGTTAATTTTTTTTCTTGCGACAAAACGGTCTTCACCCACCAAGATTTGGCCTTCTTCATTGATTGTGCCGTCTTCATTTAGGATATTGATGACAGGTAGGTGGTGTTTTTTCCCGATGACGTAATCTTCCGGAGAGTGGGCAGGAGTGATTTTTAGGGCTCCTGTTCCAAATTCTATATCCACATGGTTGTCGGCAATGATAGGTATAGGGCGGTTAATTAAGGGCACTAATACCTTTTTACCGATTAAATCGGTGAAACGTTCGTCTTTTGGGTTCACAGCGACAGCGACGTCCGCCATGATGGTTTCAGGACGCTGTGTGGCAATGGTAATACCTCCTTTGGAGCCATCCGCAAAGCGATATTCGATATAAGAGAGCTGGGCATTTTCGTCCCCACGAATTACTTCTTCGTTGGACAATACGGTTTTGGCGACAGTGTCCCAATTAATCATCCGATAATCCCGATAGAGAAGTCCCTTGTTATAAAGATCGACAAAGGCTTTGATGACATGATCAGAACGGACTTCATCCATGGTAAAGGCCGTCCGTTCCCAATCACAGGAGGCTCCTAGTTTTTCGAGTTGATTAAGGATGATGCCTCCGTATTTTTCTTTCCAGATGTAGGCATAGTCCATAAATTCTTGACGAGTCAGGTCTGATTTTTTGATTCCTTTTTCTTCTCTTAGCCATTTGACGACCTTGGCTTCGGTGGCGATAGAAGCATGATCGGTACCGGGTACCCAGCAAGCATTTTTGCCTTCCAATCGCGCCTTGCGGATGAGAATGTCTTGGATGGTAATGTTCAGCATGTGCCCCATATGCAGGATTCCGGTGACATTTGGTGGCGGTATCAAAATCGTAAAGGGTTCTCTTTCATCCGGTTCTGAATGAAAATAGTTTTTCTCAAGCCAATGGTCATACCATTTTTGCTCTATATCTGCCGGGGTAAATGTCTTAGAAATTGCCATCAATCAAACTGTATTTTTGCGAATTGCAAAGGTAAGTTTTTTTTTGGGTTTTGGAGTGGGAAAGTGAGATTGGGGCGCAGATAATCATATCCCAAAAAATTAGAAAAACCAAGATAAAGCATAAAATAATTGTCCGGTATAATCTTGGGAGTCCGCAACCACCAACAATGTTCGGTCTCTTTCTCGGTCAAATGCCGCCATCACCGTAAATCCGGCGGTCGCTCCTTTGAGCAGGCTGATTTGGTGTCGGCGGTCTTTGATGACGTGAAAACCATAGGAAGAATAGGTGCCTTTTTGCAATTTCGTCGGATAAATGGGATACGCTTTAGTAATGGGTTTGGTCTCTTGTATGAGTTGGAACAGTTTGTTTGGGGAGAGCCAGAGTCCTTTGGCGTATTTGAAGCGGTTATAATTGAGGACACGCATGATGGCTTTTCCTTCTTTGTGACCTTGATTCACCGCCATTTCTCTAGGATTTAAGATTTCTAAGGAGTACTTATCCGAAACCGACTGTAGAAGGGCATATCCCACTAAAGAGTAGCGATAGGTGCCTATTCGTTCCCCGAAACGGAAGTCATGAAAGAATTGCCATAAGGTCGTATCACTGTAATATCGGAAGGGGGCGGATTGATCCTTTTCGAATTGGCCAAAATTGCTCGGAAGTTTTGGTAAGCCGGAGCGATGTGTCAATAAATCTTCTATGGAAATCGGGGTTGAATTCCGATAGCCTTGCGGCAAAAATTGATTGATGTCCTCTTGTAAGGAGAAATTTTTATCTTGCGCTAAATGACAAATGAGTTGTGCCGTAATAAATTGGCTCGCATCGCCTAAGGCCACGTACTTGTCGGGGTCTAGGGTGATGGTATCGTCTTTGTTGAAGTCTAAGTTAATCAGGCCTTGAGCCCCATCATAAGCATAGATGACCAAAAGGTTAGGAACTTTTTGATCATCTATGCCACTGTATTTTTTGATGGAACGGATGATTTTTTTCTCCAACTTCGGGTTGGGCTGGGCGTATAGTTTTTTCCCGAAAGGGTACTGAATGGCAAGGAGAATGACTAAAAGATAGGGGAAACGCATATTTTTAGTGGTATAACGGTATAGCGGTATCGCTCATTACGTGAGATTCTAACCGATGAAGGTTAAGTGACCAATTTTTGCAGAAAATATACGGGACAATATCCGAAAAATGTTGCGTTAGTCATGTTTTACCTTCCCAATGCCGGAAGAAGACAAGTCGGTGATATTGGCATTGCCCGAATAATGCAAATTGCCGATGCCGGAATGCTCAATGTCCAATTCAACATCCGCATGAATGCGTACATTTCCCACGCTCGAATTGTCTATGTCCAAATAATCCACCAAGAAGTCTTCTGCTTGGAGAGAACCGACGATGGAGCTGGTAATGTCTGCTTTTCGAGCCCATCCTTTAAGATAGACATTCCCAACAGCACTCAAATCCGCTTCAAAGTTTTTGACATTTAGGTCCAGATGACTATTGCCAACAGAAGAATTATCCCATTTTAGCGAATTAAGTTTTATGGTTCCATCAGATTTTAGATTGCCGACCATGCTGGTTTCGATTTCGCGAAGGTCGGTGAAGACAATCTCCACGTTAATTTTCTTATGTTTTCTAAGATTGAGTTTTTTCGGAAAATGGATGTCCAAAGTGTGGTTTCTTTGTTCGACGATGATGTATTGTTGCAGGTTTTCTTGTGCTTCAATGGAGATTTCATTGGTTTGGCCTTGTCTTAAGGTGACATTAAAGACACCGGACAATTCTAATTTGTCGAAAGGCTGGACTTTATGATTTTTGGTGACCAAATCGCCTTTTCCGGCTACTCGTTGAGCTTGAATGGTGGAAAAAGCAAATAGCAAAATAAATAGGGTGGTTGTTTGAATTAATTTCATGGTTTTTTTTATTTCAAAGATGGGTTTTGTTGGTATTGGTTGCATGATTTCTAACTTTTTTTATCCAAATTATAAAAAATGTCTTATATTTTTGTACCTTACCTGCTTGCAAAAAATAAGGCCATGATGATTACTCGACCCACCCAATTAAACAATGATTTCTATTACACCGCTTACATTAAGGTGGCTTCCGGTGAAGAGTTAATGCAAGCCTTGCGAGATATTGGTAATCAAACCCTTAAAATATTTAATCAATTATCTGAAGAGCAATCCCGTTTTGCCTATGCCGAAGGGAAGTGGACCATCAAGCAAGTTCTTCGGCATATTACGGATGCGGAAAGGGTCTTTGCATATCGTGCGCTTCGTTTTTCCCGCAAGGATGGCACCGCCTTACCCGGCTTTGAAGAAGATGATTATGCCGCTTCTGATAATTCTCACCATCTTCGGCTCAAGTCGATTATAGAAGAGTATATTGATGTGAGAAAATCCACCATGATGTTATTTTCTACTATGCCAAAGGACGGATTGGATTTTGAAGGTACGGCGAGTGGTTTGCCTATGACTCCACGCATCATCGGATGGACGATGGTAGGCCACAATGCCCATCATCTTTCAGTGCTCCAAGAACGATATCTAAAGAATTTGTTGTAGTATCTTGTCCATTGGAGAATGATTGAGTTAAAAAATATCCACCAAGCTTACGACCAAAAACCAGTCCTTCAGGACTTAAATTTGAGTATTCCATCCAATCAATTGACCTGCCTGCTCGGTAGCTCCGGTAGTGGTAAAAGCACCATTTTGCGTGTTATTTCTGGATTAGAAATTCCCCAAACAGGGCAAGTGCTTATTGACGGGCGAGTGGTGACGGATAGCGAAAAAATAATTGTTCCGGCATCAGAGAGAAATATTGGCTTTATCTTCCAAGATTTGGCGTTGTGGCCGCATTTTACGGTTTATGAAAATATAGCCTTTGGGCTTCAAGAGCAAAAGAAGTCGCATGTCAAAGAGAGCGTTATGGAGATGTTGGATTTTTTTAGCTTGCGCAAATACCATAATAAATATCCCCATCAGCTTTCGGGTGGGCAAAAGCAATTGGTGGCCATTGCCCGTTCTTTGGTCTTAAATCCCAAGTTTTTATTGATGGATGAGCCCTTATCGGATTTGGATGTCAAATTGAAGCGAAAAATGCTTGATTACATCCACATCCTAAAGAAGAAATTTGATATGACCATCGTATATGTGACCCATGACCACAAAGAAGCTTTTGATATTGCGGATCAAGTTGTCGTACTTCACCAAGGAAATATCGAAGCGGCCGGTACCGTATCCGAAATTAAAAATAGCTCCAATGAATATGTTCGCTATTTTGTTACTTTTTAGGAATACCTATTGCCGAACAAACCGCAAAGTATAAACTCTACTTTCCGTGATGACTTTTATAAAGTAAACTCCACTGGGTTGAGTGGTTAAGTTAATGGGAATTTTTTGGGAGCCGATGCCCAGGATTTGATTGGGTAGGCTTGCTATTTGTTGACCATTCACATCAAATATCTCCGCCCGTACTTTTGTTTTTTGCGCAAGCCAAAAGGACAGATATAACCAATCCGCTACCGGATTCGGATAATAAGTGAGTTTTTGTAAACTCGGTAATTCTGACAGACCGACCGGTGTGTAAATACTTAACTCCAAATGAACGATGCTGTCGCAACCCATTTCGCTCGATAAAGTATCCGTATAATAACCGGCATCCGTATAATTTGAAGTCCCGACCGCATAACTCTCTCCCTGCTGGATAGAGTCCACTACCATCGTATCTACCGCCGGCACAAAAGTCAAATCTACATGCACAATCGTATCACAACCGGAAGGATTCCACAGATGAACTTCCCCGCTTGGGTTGGCTTCATTAAACGTAAATCCGCTAAGAACCAGAGAATCTCCGGTGCATAGTGATTCGGTGAGCCACTCATTTTGAAGACCATTGACGATGATTTCTTGGACGATAGTGTCGGAGCCGTTGGCATTGTTGGCGACTAAAGTAATTTGATAAGTTCCTGCATTGGAGTAAGTGACGTATGGGCTTTCTTCCGTTGATGTCGCTGGACTACCCCCTTCAAAACTCCAAGACCAAGATGTAGGATTGTTAAAACTATTGTCGATAAAATGAATTTGATAGGGTGGCTCACAAGATTGGACAATCGAAATATAAGAGGCGATGGGCTTGGCTTGGATTTCGAATTGGGCAACCATGGTGTCAGCGCTGCAATTATTTCGGGCAATGAGCCGGACGTTATAAATGCCATTTTGGTTATAGTGATAATCGGGATGTACCGGGTGATAAGTGCCTGTATTGTCTCCAAAATCCCAATCATAAACTGTCGCATCAGTCGAAAGGTTGGTAAAATTGACTTGGTTGCCGATTACTTGAAACTCAAAATTGGCGGTAGGATTAGGCAGGACGGTAATAGAATCCACGTAAGTATGGCTTCCGGCCGGATTGGATACTTGAAGGCGGACGGCAAAAGTCCCGGAAGTGTTGAATTGTACAGTTGGATTTTCTTGAGTGGATGTGGCCGGCGTCCCTTGCGGAAAAGTCCATTGAAATTCAGTCGAATTTTCGGAAGAGAGATTGGTAAATGTCATGGGCGCACCGATACATCCTTCTTGCGGATTCTCTATGGAGAAGTAGGCAATAGGGGCTTGAAGTAAGTTGAGACCGGGTACGTAAAAAACCGGACTTCCGGTCAACTGTACGGTGGCCGAAGATATGGTATCGTGCATGCCGGTATAGGCAAAGTGCCAAGGCAGGGCATACAGAATACCGGGAAACAAAGCGTCCGGAAAAGTGTAATCTTCCATGACAAACTCTACTAAATCTTCCTTGGTTTTGGCCCAAAGCACATAGATAGGCTGTCCGTTACCATCCAAAAAAGCCGCTCCATCTAGCTTGTCCGAAAGATTGAGCATAGCCGTCAGACTATCCGAGTAGTCGGCACCAAAAAGGATGTCGGAGACCGTCTTGTAGGCACTGCCTTCGTTATTTAAGGTCATTTGGTAGGGGACGGTGGCATCCAAATTGGTATAAAGTCCCATGGCATCCATAGGGTCCGCCGGTGTCGCACTTCTTTCCGCAATGGAGAAAATGTCCAATTGACGAATATCATTTTTTATGCAACTGACATAAGCCTTGATGATCCAATTGATTTGGGCAGTTTCGGAGCCGATATATTCATCAAATTGAATCCTTGGGAGATTGGCTTCACTGACAATCCATTCTTTGGTGGGATGGGTGATGCCATCATAGCCATATTTGGCAAAAACTTGCTCAAACTCTCCCTTGACTCTGGCAATTCCACTTACTGCGGCATCGGAGTGACGGTCGTAGGCCAGGCCTCCTATGTTGCCATCATAGTGGGATGTACTTCCGTCAAAATGGGGAAAAGACTTGATACCAATCGCATCAAAATAGGCCCCACCTTTTAATTCATAACCGGTGGTGACCCCACCGTCAATAGGGTTGTCTGTATTGCGCAAGACCGCATCCAAAAAACTCGGGAAGGCCAATCCGGGAATGGTTACATAGGAATCCGGATCATATTTTTTGATTATTTCGTAAGCGATTCTCAACATACGATTGTAATAAAAAATCGGAGCGCCCAAAGCAATGTCGCAAGGATCCGGATTCTCGTCCCACCAATTGCCTAATTGCCCGGGTGGTAGCCAACCCTTTTCACCGGATTCATCAAAATCAGGGCTGTTAAATATCTCCCAATATTTTACATAATCCTTGTAGGTGATGACCGTCTGATAGACATAATTGGCAAAGTAGTTTTCTTCATTTATCGGGCTGCCGTCCGTTCCATCATCCCAGATGTCCAAATATAAATTAGCAAAAATAGCGGCCTGTTTATTGGGGCAATAAGCAAATGAATCCAAGGAAGCATAAGTCGGTGTCCCCAGCGTAATCGTATTGTCTCGAATGTCAATATTTTCATAATGCTTAAAATCCGCTAAGCGAATGTCATACCCCCAAAAGTCCAGAAAGTTTTCTCCTAAAATAGTACGAAAGGCCTTGACTCCCGCTCCTTTGATGGATTTGCTGATATTTCCTGCGGCGATGTCGGCGATTTCGCTATCGGTCCAGTTGGGCGATGTTTTTAGGTTGGCTCCCGGTCTGAAGACACCGGTTTGATGGATGACGCTATCGTTGGCGGTGGTGGGTAGATTATTGGCGACGGGTGCCACCACGTGGATTGTTTGGGCATATTGACCCGTCCCGCAATGGTTCGACGCTTCAAAAACCACATCAATATCTCCGGATGATAAGTAGAGATGTTCGGGGCTGGGAAGCAAACTCGTCGTACCATCTCCAAAATTCCATTCTATAGATTGGGCATCCGTCCAACCGCTTAAGGAGTCCACTCGAAGAATAGGGCCTTTTAGACTCAACATAAAAAAGGGAGTTGGGGGGCTTTCTACGTTAATTTTTTGGGTCTGCTTGCGCAAAATGGCCCCATTTTCATCAAAAATGGTACAGGTGACTTCATGAATACCCGATGTGCCGAAAATAACTTTGGTCGAGGCTAGTGTAGAAGTAGCCGGTAGGCCACCGTCAAAGGTCCAAGCATAGCTGTCCGCACCCGCAATGGTATTGGCTGTAAATTGGATACTGTCGCTTGCGCAAAAAGTCGTGGAATTGGTCTTAAAAATTTGTTCTACGAAAAACGTTGGTGTTCCGGTCAGGGAAATATTTGTGATGGGTACAGTTTCAAATTCATTGGTTTGGCTATAGTCCCAATCATACTTTAGAAGTTTGGTAAATCCCAAACCACCGGGGAAGGAGTAATTTGCGGAAGCGACTTCAGATTGGTCTATAGAAGTCTTTGCCCACAAAAGATAAGTATAATTTCCGTCTTCATCCTTAAAAGCAGCACCACGAACACCTTGCGGCAAATTTAATTGTGCTAATCTATCGGCATCATATTCTTTTCCAAAGATTAGTTGGGTCGTCGTGGCTAAGGCAATGCCCTCGTCTGTAGGAGTTTGAAAAATGGGTGCTTGATTATTGAGTTTTTTGTAGAGTCCCATCACATTGAACTCATAATAAGCACCGTCATAGTCGGTATCTTCCGAAATCTTATAATAATGCATTTGAGCAATCGTATCCTTGATACATTGGACGACAGACTTGATGATAAAATTCTTTTGGGCTTCATTGCTGCCGATAAAGTCTTCAAATTCTTTGCGTGGAAGGTTGCTTTCGGTAATGATCCAGTTTTTTTTCGGATAAGTGATTCCGTCGTAGCCATGAGCACGGAGTACAATTTGCATAGAGTCTTTGGTGGCACCCAATCCGTCCGCCGCCGCATCAGAATGTCGGTGATAGCTCCAAGATTGCGTGCTATCGACCCAAGTACGCAGACTTCCGTCAAAATGCGGGTAGGCGTGATAGCCCATCACATCGAAGTAAGCACCCCCGCCCAAAGGATAGTCAGCTGTGGGACTGCCATCGACCGGATTATCGGTATTTCGAAGGATGGCATCCAAAAAACTAGGATATCCCGTTCCGGAAACGGTGACATAGGCGGTGGGATCCACCGTTTTGATGACTTCATAACTAATGCGCAGCATACGCACATAATGAAATATCGGTGCCCGGAGCTTATAATCACAAGGATTGGGGTTGTTGTCCCACCAATTGTCAGGGGCACCCGGTGGCAAAGAGCCTAGCGCACCGGAATAATCATATCCGGGTTCATTCCAAATTTCCCAAAATCGGACATAATCCTTATACGCTGTAACCAAATCAAAAATATATTTGGCATAATAGTTACTGTCGTTAATGGCTGTACCGTTGGCACCACCATCCCAAATATCGAGATACATATTTTTGAATAAAGTAGATGGAATGTTCGGACAGTAGTAGGTGTCATCCGTATGCTCTTTGGAAGGAAAGCCGACGATAACGGTATTTTCTTTCATCCCAAGACTTTCATAATACTGGTAGGTATGGACGCGGGCATCTATTCCATACAATTCAGTAAAGGACTCAAACAAACCCGGTCTGGCGGCCTTTACCCCGACACCGCGAATGCCTTTTTGGGGATGTCCGGCGGCGAGTTCTGCTAATTCTTCATCGGAATAAGTAGGGTAGGAACCAAAGTTGATACCCGGTCGGAATTGACCGTTGTAGGTAGTCACTTGGTCATTAGCGGTATAATTTATTTGAGCTGATGCGATGCCGGAAAGAAAAAGACAAAGTATCAACATGGCATATTTGGTAAACATGCGGATAGTGTTTCGTGTAATCAATCATGGGGAACATATAGAGTCAGAGCAAAGATAATCACTTTGGGATTGATAATCAAGGTATTGTCTTAGGAGAGTTAGCGGATTACATAATGTTACGTTGATTAATGGCTTCAGGAGAGTTGTCGGCTAATCTCTTGCCCCGTGGGATGGAACGGACTTTTATAAATCTCTCCTCTTTTGTAGTTTCCTTTTCTCCCTGAGTTGGATGATAAAAAATTGCTAAAGTATGAGACGTAAAAATTTGGAAATTCTTCCTAAAATACGTATTTTTGTCTTTGGATAGGGCATTTGTACCCGGATTTTAAGCACAATCACATGAACAATTATCAAAGACCTTTAGGACTACTCCTATTTGGTGGAGTTTTATTATTATTTCTTTTTTCTTGCCAGCATGTGCCGACCATTAGCTTGGACGAGCAACTCAACGGTGCTTTAGCGGACTTAGCACCTACCGGCAATAAATCTTATTTTATTTTTCCCGCTTCCGATGATTATGCGGCCATCCCCAATCAAGATCCGAATAATCCAATTACTGCCGAAAAAGTCCAACTTGGGAAATTGCTTTATTTTGAAACAGGCTTTGCACAAAAATCCATGCATTATCAAGCGATGGAGACCTATTCGTGTGCTTCGTGCCACGTTCCGGATAAGGGATTTACGCCGGGAAGGCTTCAAGGGGTCGCAGATGGCGGTATTGGTTTTGGTGAAACGGGAGAAGGTCGAATTCAATGGAATATATTTGATGAAGATGATGTGGATGTACAAGGTTTGCGGGCATTGAGTATGTTGAACCTGGCTTATGTCACCAATACCTTTTGGAGTGGGCAGTTTGGCGCAAATGATAAAAATGTCGGGACTGAAAATAGGTGGGATGCTAAAGAAGAATTTAAGATCAATCATTTAGGCTATTATGGTCAAGAAAGCCAGCATATTGTGGGGATTGATTTGCATCGTTTGGAAGTGAATGAGAAGTTATTGGATGAATATGGGTACAGAGCCTATTTTGATGCGGCGTTTCCGGATGTAGCGGTTAGTAAGCGCTATACCAACGAGACTGCCAGTTTTGCTTTGTCGGCCTATTTGCGGACGCTATTTGCCAGTAAGGCACCTTTTCAGAAATGGCTAAAAGGCGATGCCAATGCGATGACCACCAACCAAAAAAGGGGCGCCCTAGTATTTTTAAAAAAGGCGGGATGTACAGGCTGTCATTATAGTCCGTCTTTTAATTCGATGGAGTTTCATCGATTGGGAACAAAAGACATGTATAATCATGCGGACGCCATCCGTACATCAGAATCGGATGACAAGAACTTAGGTCGCGGGGGCTTTACGGGCAAGGCAGAAGACATGCGAGCGTTTAAAGTACCCCAATTATACAATGTGGGAGATTATGCGACTTATTTTCACGGAAGTAGTAAAACTTCTTTACGCGAATTGCTGAATTATAAGATTAACGCCAAATCGGAGAATAGGTATGTTTTGAATAGTTCCCTTTCGGAAAAATTTAACCCGATTTCTCTGACCGAAGTCGAAAAAGATCAAATCTTGGACTTTTTGGCGAATGGGTTGCGGGACCCTGATTTAGAGCGATATGTACCCAAGGAACTTCCTTCCGGAAATTGTTTCCCGAATAACGATCCTTTCTCGCAGGTGGATTTAGGATGTGATTGATTTTGGGGTGTGTGCCCTAAAAGCTAAATCGTACCTTATCGCATCAAAAATGTCCGTCAATCATCTCGATTTTTCGATCGCAAATAGCGGCCAATTCATGACTATGAGTGACGATGACCATGGTTTGGTTAAATTCCTTTTTCAGCTTCAATAAAAAGCGGTGTAATTCTTTGGAAGTCGTTGTATCGAGATTACCGGTGGGTTCGTCTGCTAAAATGATGCTGGGATTGTTGATTACTGCTCTGGCGATGGCGACCCGTTGTTGTTCACCACCCGATAGTTGGGTGGGTTTATGGTCTAATCGGTCGGATAATTCTAGAAAATCTAATATTTCTTTGGCTCTTTTGGTGACTTGTGCTTCGGGTGTTTTTTTTATCCATCCCGGTATGCATACGTTTTCAAGAGCCGTAAATTCGGGCAATAGGTGATGAAACTGGAAGACAAATCCAATATGTTTATTTCTAAATTTGGCTAATTCTTTCGGGTTCATCTTTGTGGTGCGGTGACCGCTGATGATTAATTCACCGGCATCCGGCAAGTCCAAAGTACCCAAAATATGCAAAAAAGTACTTTTGCCGGCACCGGATTTGCCGACGATCGAGACCATTTCCCCTTTTTTTACAGTTAGGTTGACCCCATTGAGCACGTTTAGGTTGCCATAGGTTTTGTGAATATTGGAGGATTGAATGATTGCTGACATGAACGGGTATTGTTTTGCGAAAGCAAATGTACGGAAAAAAGGATAAAGTGGGAGCTAAATTAAAACATCAAGATTCGGCACTTAAAAAAGCCCGTGGTTATTGGGTTTATGTCCGAGAAAAGCATAAAAGCTTATCTAAGCATCTCTAAAAATAATCTAACGGAGTCCTGATACTAAGGAAATAGACAGAAGCCAAAATTTATAACCTTTGACCCTTAGCCTTTTACCAACACCACAAAGTCAAGAATGAGCGAGACCGTTGTATCGTTAAACCGTTATACCGAAGTACCGTATTCTATGATAAAGTCAACCCCTAAAATTCTTTCTTAGGGGACAAAAAAAAAGCACCTTCCGTCAAGAGACGAAAGGTACTTTGAAGGTGGGTAACTGAGGGGATTTGAACCCCCGACCCCTGGAACCACAATCCAGTGCTCTAACCAACTGAGCTACAGCTACCGTGTCCATTTTTAAAAATGGAATGCAAAGATAATTGTTTTTGTCACTTTTGTACAAGTTTTTTGGCAAGAAATATTCTAACTATTTGGGAACCTGCTTTTTTTTGTCGAAAAATGACCTTTTTGCGCAAGCAATGAGATACATTATATCCACGCCGGGCACTTCCAAAATTAATATGGGGCGGGAAGTCACAGAAATGTCGGGCGACCCAAATTTTATTTGGAACCCTTCCAAAAAATCCCTACATTACCGTCAAAAAAGAAATGACCGATTATAGCAGTTTGAATTGGACGTCACCGGATGGGATTGACTTTGTTGGATACCATGGTACGCCTAGCCGGCCCAAAGCCGTTGTCGCCTTAGTGCACGGTATCGGGGAGCATGCAGAACGCTACAAACACCTTGGCGCGTTTTTGATAGAACATGGATATGCCTTTGCCGCTTTTGATCTTCGTGGGCATGGCCGCTCCGGTGGCAAGCGGGGGCATACGCCGACCTACAATACTTTAATGGACGATGTGGAGCAGTTTTTGACAAAAGTTCGTGCGTTTTATCCGACGACACCCATCTTTTTGTACGGACATAGCATGGGTGGAAATATTGTGCTCAATTATTACACCCATCATCCGGATGCCGATTTGAAGGGAATAATTACTACCGGTGCCTTTGTCAAATTGGCTTTTGAGCCATCTGCTTTTATGGTGGCGTTGGGACGCTTTATGCGTAATATTTTGCCGGGATTTACTCAATCTAATCAGTTGGTTTTGGAGCATATCTCCCGCTCGCCGGAAGTAGTCGAAGCCTACAAAAATGATAAGTTGGTGCACAATAAAGTCACCGCTACTCTCGGTATCGGCATGATTGAAACCGCCAAAAACCTATATAATTATAAGGGCGACACCAAAATCCCGATGCTCATTATGCATGGTGGAGCGGACAAATTGACTTCTCCAAAGGGCAGCCGGAAATTTGCCGAAAATATGTCCGGAGATGTCACTTACAAAGAATGGCCGGGACTTTTCCATGAAATCCATAACGAACCCGAAAAACAGGAGGTCTTCGATTATTTGTTGGATTGGCTGAATAAGCACGTGTCGGTCGCATCATAGACGAGATTTTCTGCCTAAACATGCGGAAATTACATATTGGATAATTTAATCGTGGTCTTCCAATTGCGGCTGGTTGCCTTGACTTTCAGATGTGTTTCGATGTAGTTATTGGTGAGTTTCGTGCGACCGGCTCCATTCTTGTATCGTAGATAAAGAGTTTGGTCAAGCAGTACAAATTCATCATCGCCCTTATACTTTTCTTGTAGGACTTGGATGCGCTCCGGGCTTGGTTTTTCCGAAAGGAAGGCGACATATAACGTTTTGCTATCAATGTCCGGATTACTTTTTAAGAAGGGGTTTTGATGGATGACTTGTGTCAAAAATGCTTGCTCAAAGACGATGACAGGTACGTCAAAACCAAAATTTTTTAAAATCACTTCCTGAATGGTTTCCGCTAATAAATCAGGGCTG
>JANTGI010000069.1 GCA_024762995.1 Saprospiraceae bacterium
TCCAAATAGTAATTGCACATGACTTGTAACTAAGCCAAGTAAAGAAAGGGTTTGGTCTCTTTTCTGAAAAGTTTTTTGACCGGTGAGCCCAAGTATCGCATTGATGATACCGATTACAAGGGCCGCTAATACGACCCAAGCCCAAATGGAATGTAACATTTTTATCATGACTGTTTGTTTTTTTTTTGGTAACTATTATACCTATTTTTTGCCTAAAAACAGGAGTACCTGTGTAGTTCCGTTTTTTGTAGGGTAAGTTACGACCATTATAGGATTCGCTAACTTAATTTTTGGCGGTTAAAACCCCCCGTGGTTATGGGTTAGAATCAGAAAAAGATAAATGCTTATCAAAGCTTCCTTAGAAAATCTTACTTTCTAATCTAACAGAGTCCTAATGTTAAGGAAATAGACAGAAGCCAAAATTTTATGAACCTTTGACCCTTAACCTTTTTCCTTTTACCAATGCCACAAAGTCAAGAATGAGCAATACCGTTGTATCGTTATGCCGTTAGACCGAAGTACCAAAATTAAACCACTAAGCCATTTGTCAGAATTTTGCTTGCGTAATACCCTTGAATAATAACTGTTTAGACAGAAAATTGTTGCAAATGTAATGGTCTTATCGATGTTGACGATATTGCTCCAATAAGCCCAAAATATCTTCTTTTTGACCTTTATAGCCCCATTCTCTAGTGGCAAATTGATGGGCTACGGAATCTATCGGCTCATCGGGATAATAGTGGTCTCTGGCAAAGTGGACATATTTCATCATGGTAAAACCGTCAAACCAATTATAAAATCGTTTTAAAAATGCTGCAGGGCTGGCGGTATTTTTTTGAGCGTCAAGTACTCTTTCGAGAAATCCGTTTTCCGCAAGGAAGGCTTGGACGGCCGGGGGCATGGATTGCCGAAATTGTTCTATCTGCTCCACCGTATAATTCCAAATGGCCGGCATCCCGTCTAAGAGTAATTTTATTTGATCAAAAATAATGAGCGCATGGGTGTCCAAAGTGGAGTCTGAAGCCAATAGCCGCCCCATGGCACGCCCTGTACCAAAAGGAACTCGATCGGAAATACGCGCGGATGGATAAACGGTTGTCTCGTTCAGATTACCAAGCGTCCCCTTGCGGGCAAATTTTTGTAAAAAGTAAAAATCTTCTCCCGCTTTTCGACGGTTCATACCCCCTTGAAGTTGATAGGCAGATTGCCGTACAGCCATCGACGAGCCAATGGTCTGGTACGCAGTCGGAAGACCGGCCATTTTTTGAGCTTCCACAAAGTAACGCAGATGCAATTCATATTGGATAATTGCCCGACGTTCTCGTTCATTTTTAGGCAATGGATGTTCATAATGTATGGATGCAGCTTCCAACTTAGGATGTCGTCTAAAAAAATCGTCTATCGCCTGAAAATAATTTGGAGCGACGGTACTATCCCCATCCATGGCCGCCAAGATGCCCTCCTTATTTTCCGCAAGGGCAAATAAACGCACACCTTCGTCCATCAATATTTTTCGCGCAAGCCCTACACCTGCATGTTTTTTGGGGAGCGCTAAGAGATGCGCCTGAATACTAAATCTAGGGTTCACCATAGGCCGTATCGCTTGCGCAAAATGCAAATAAGCTGCTTGGTTCGATTCTTTCACAGCTTGGTCGGCCGTCGCGCTGTGATTGAACAAGATGAGAATCAATACATTATGCGGATAATTCGCTTTTGCTTGCGCCAAAGACTCTAGAGTCCGAATTAGCCGGGGTTCGTTCAATACCGGCAGACAAACAATCATGTCCGGTACAAATTCGGGCGAGTCAAAAAGGGGCCCCGTAAAACGATGTTTGTCCAAGTATGGAGTCATATATGTCAAACCCAATTGCAAGAAAATTGTTTTTCTTACCCAAAAACAACGGAAAAAGCCACAATTTGTGCCCCATATCAACAAAAGTCCCTAACTTTAACCCGCACTTAAACATACTTCGACTATGAAACCTAAAGCAAAGTTATATTATACCATCAGTGAAGTGGCCGAGCAATTGAATATCACCAAGTCTGTCATCAGATATTGGGAGAATGAGTTTTCATTCATCAAACCACATCGCAATAACCGGGGCGAGCGAAAATTTACGGAGCAGACCATCAGTGAGCTGCGTATTGTTCATCATTTGATAAAGGATAAAGGATTTACCATTAATGGGGCCAAAAAAGAGTTGGAAAATAACAAGGATTATCATCTGAAAATTGAAAAAACCATCGAAGCTTTGGAATCCGCTAAATTGGGGCTGCAATTGCTGCTGGAAAAAATTCAATGAATGAGAATCCTAACTGTTTGGTTCCTTTTGGCGCAACAAAAGGACATTTTATAAACTCAAACAGACCGAACAGTTATAAAATATGACAAAAATAGCGGTAATAGACTTAGGCAGTAATACTTTTCATCTGCTCATCGCTCAATTGGGGGCGGACCATCAATTGACACCGATTTATCGAAAACGGGTATTTGCTCGGTTAGCGCGTGGCGGTATTGGGTTGATTTCACCGACTTCTTTTCGGGAAGGACTAGCGGCTCTACGCGAGTTTAAGGAGGCTTTGGATGCACATCAAGTGGCGCAAGTGAAGGTGGTGGGGACGGAGATGTTGCGATTGGCTCCAAATGGAGCAGACTTTGTTCGAGAAGTTTTTGAGCAAACAGGTCTCAAGGTGGAGATTATCTCCGGGCTCCGGGAAGCGGAATATATTTATCTGGGTGTCAAGCAGTTATTTCCGAAGTCTTCTTATTTGGTCATGGATATAGGTGGGGGGAGTGTAGAGTTTATTTTGGTTAAAGATGGACAGCAGACGTGGATGGTGAGTCTCCCGATTGGTATTGCGGTTTTGTATTTTCGATTTCATTTGAGTGATCCGATTTCTGCCAGTGAATTGACCGCACTTCAGGATTTCCTTTCGGAAAAAACAACCGGTTTGGCGGAAGCAATCGAGGAGCATCCGATAGAAGAATTGATTGGAGCATCCGGGGTGTTTGAGACTTTTTTTGATGTTTTGGAAGTGCCTTCAGATATGGCCATAGAAGCATCAAAAGTCCATGAGAAACTTGAATTATTGATTCAGACAAGCCTTGAAGAGCGTCAACAAATAGACACCATCCCCAAAACAAGAAAAAAAATGATTATTGTGGCTTCGGTGCTGCTAAAATTTGTCTTGCAACTGACTTCTGTAAAAAGAATTCGATATAGTCCAAACTCATTGAAGGAAGGATTGTTATACTCCATCATTCAAGATACTAAACTATGAAGCGACAAGTTGAAGCCAAATTGCCCATTCCCGAAGGCCCTTTTAATATTTTAGCCTATGCGAAAGATGAGCAAGAGTTGATGCCGGATTTGGCGATTGTACATGAGGAGATGGATCCATCAAAGCCTGTGCTTGTGCGGATTCATTCAGAGTGTATGACCGGAGATGTATTTGGTTCTTTGCGGTGTGATTGCGGTCCCCAGCTGGACGAGTCATTGCGCCTTGCGGCCAAAGAGAAAGGAGTGGTTATTTATTTGCGGCAAGAAGGGCGGGGCATTGGTCTGCTCAACAAACTCAAAGCCTATAATCTACAAACTGCCGGTATGGATACCTTGGATGCCAACTTGCATCTAGGTTTTGAAGGAGATCAGAGACAATATGAAACCGCCATTTATATCCTGCGGGATTTGGGCATCCATTCTATTCGATTGTTAACTAATAACCCATTGAAAGTCAAAGCCTTAGAAGGTGAAAAAGACCTAATAGTAGTCGAAAGGGTTCCTTTGTTTACGGGATATCACGATGGCAACCGCAATTACCTGGAGACGAAGAAGAATAAGATGGGGCATTTGTATTGATGTCTTGTATTTGACTGAAAGAAAAGGGGGCAATGGCCCCCTTTTCTTTTAGTTACTTAATTCGGTGTGTAAAACATATTAAACCTTTTTCAAGATTTCGGTCAATTCAATATCCATTGGAGTGGCATCTTGGTAGCCCGTAACGTAGTGACGGGATAAAAACACAACCCAACTGCAAGTCATAGCAAGTTATGATAGCCGCTAGCCGGTCCGGAATATTGTTTTTGTGCAATCTTTTATATACACTGATAAGCACTCACCCAAGGTTTAATTAAAAAAAAAAAGCTTATCTTTAGGGCTCACTTCGCTATTGCTGGCAAATTTCCACTTATTTTACCACTCCTTACGGGAAAATGAACTCTTATGAAAAATCAACATCTACTGGTTTTTATCTTGCTATTTATGGCTTCAAGCCTTTTTGCGCAAGTGAATTACTCCGCCAATGACCTTATTAATCCATATACGGGAAAGTATCGCGCCGGTGTGAATCCGGGCTACTATGGCGGCAATTGGACTAATTTTGAGCTTACGGATTTAAGTGCCGGCAATGCGGCAGTCGATATAAATGGCGCCGGTGTTAGAGCGATTCGGGGCACTTTGCCGGAGCATTTTGGTATTGTCTGGGACTACAATAATTGGATTCCGGTTTATGAATATTATGCCGCCTTGGGCATCAAAGACAATACGTTGGTCGTGGGTGTCGCTCATCCTGATCATCGGGATCCGGTCGATTATTGTGCCGGTGATCCGGTGGAGACCACGATGTTTGCCAATTTGTATGAACCAATCTGGGATGGTGGAGCAAACGGGACACCGGTCAATGATAATAATTATATGGCCAAATATGTCTATGATTTGGTGACCACTGTTGGGGATCATGTAAAGTTTTGGGAAGTTTGGAATGAGCCGGGTTTTGATTTGTCCGGCTACAAAAGCTCCTTACAACCGGGGCAACCGGGCAATTGGTGGGAAAATGACCCCAATCCTTGTGATATTATTTTGCGGGCGCCTATCCAAAATTATATCCGTACCCTGCGCATCACCTACGAAGTGGTCAAAACCTTGTCTCCGGATGATTATATTGTCCTTTCGGGAATCGGGACAGATGCTTTTTTGGATGCTCTGATGCGCAATACCGACAATCCTAACGGTGGGCAAGTTACCCCCGATTTCCCCCTAAAAGCGGGTGCTTATTTTGATATTGTTGGATTTCATGCCTACCCCCATTTTGACGGAAGTACCAGACATTGGGATAATAATGTGGGGGGATTTGTCTATACCCGACATTCGGATGGAGCCGTAGAAGGTTTTGATAATCGGGTGACCCAACGCAAAAATTTATTGAGCACTTATGGGTACGATGGCACTACTTATCCCGAAAAATTATTGATTGTAACCGAGATGGATGTGCCTAGATTGCCTTTCGGCGAATTTTTTGGCTCTGATGAATTACAGAAGAATTATATCATGAAGTCCATCGCTCATGCCATAAAAATCGGGATTACCCAAACGCATGTCTGGCAACTCGCCGAAAGGACGACCGAAGCCAATGCCGTGGGTTCTTTCGATGCAATGGGTTTTTATAGCAATGTCAGTGATTTGATGCCCGGAGAAGCGACTATTTTGCCGCAAGGCGTGGCTCATGCGACCGCTTCCACCTTGCTGGCGGATGCCACTTTTTCGCAGTCGGAGACCGATAATTTAAACTTACCGACCGGGATAAAAGGCGGCGCTTATCTACGACCTGACGGAAGTTATATCTATATGCTTTGGGCAAGGACGAATACGGATATGTCTGAAGTGGCAAGTGCAAATTATTCATTTCCGGCATCTTATGGTCAGAATATGGACGTCAAGTACTGGGATTATTCCGAGACAAATGCGACAAATACGGTATCATCTCAAGGAATTTCGTTGACAGGGACACCGGTGTTTCTTACGCTTCCGCAAAATTCAGGGACACTCACTTTAAATTGTCCTGCCGGTAACCTAATCGAAGTCCCCGCTCCGGAAGCCGACGGGGGAGCGATAGTGAATTGGGCCGTACCTATGGCAACAACTACCTGTCCGGATGGTCAAGTCAGTTTGACAAGTACGGGTGGAGCAAGTGGCGATTTCTATCCATTTGGGACGACTGTGGTGAGTTACCAGGCAACAGATAATTGTGGCAATACGAAGCGGTGTGCGATGCGTGTCGCCGTGGCGAGTACCGGCGGTATAAATACTACTTGCCGGATAGCCTTGTGGGATTTTAAATTTGCGGGCCAGAGAGACGGCCACAAATATTTTATTTCTAAATTTACTAAAACCTACCCCGAAGCGGTGGCGATAGCTGCTTCTTATGGTGCCAAATTACTCTCCATCGAGACCCAAGCTGAAAATGAATTCTTGCGTTATCAATTTGCGGACGCAGGTTTCATCGGTTTAAATGATGAGGCTTCGGAAGGAAATTTGGTTTGGGAGAGTGGGGCACCGGTGACTTTTACTTCCTTTGATGATTGTTCATGGTGTTTGCCTAATAATGAGACCAATGACTACGCAGAGTTTCATCCCTGGAATGGAAAATGGAGTTTTACGGATGGTACCGTCCCACAGTTTTTTATGATGGAATTTGACTGCGGTAATCCTCCACCGACCAGTCTCACCGTAACGTCTTTCCCTTCCGATATTCAAATGACTGTTGCAGATGGAACAAATGTGAGTTGGGATCTACCGACGGCGACGACAACTTGTCCGACCGGCGGAGTGACAATTACCCAAATTTCCGGGCCATCTTCCGGTTCTTATTTTCCGGCAACGGGAAATCCGGTGACCATAACTTATTCGTTTTCAGATGATTGTGGTAATAGTACTTCGCAATCTTTTACGGTGACGATTACGCCTGAATCCACAGGTGGCTGCCCGCCTACGATAGCCGGTTTTACGGCTTTGGGAGAGTATAATGGGCACAAGTACTTCTTGTCTAATACGGAAGATACTTGGATGAATAATCAAGCTTTAGCGGAAGCAAATGGGGGCTATCTAGCTGTCATAAATGATGCTGCCGAGAATGCCTTTATCCAAAATCTTATCTCCGAAATGGTACATTTTGGTCTGAATGATGGGACTTCGGAAGGTGTTTTGGCTTGGGTAAATGGTGATCCGGTTTCTTATACGCATCTTTCGACCTGCACTTGGTGTGGACTTAATGATGCCGATCACGACTACGGAATCATGCTGCCTTGGAATGGGGAGTGGTCGTTTGACCATCAGTGGGCAGCCCGGAAAATGATTATGGAAATGGATTGTCAAGGGGGGAATAATGCGGTGCTGACCGCCACTTGTCCGCAAAATATAGTGAGAACTGAAGTAGATGGCGTCGGTCTGACTTGGGCACCAAGTTACTCGACGACTTGCACCATTGATGGCGACCAAGTGATTGCGACGCAGATAGCCGGCCCGCCGCCGGGCAGTTATTTTGTAGCAAATGGGCAGCCCGTGACGATTACTTATCAGTTTACAGATGATTGCAATAATGTGGAGACGTGCTCTTTTACAATAACCGTTAATCCCGAAACTTCGGGTGGATGTCCGCCGTCTATCAATGGTTTTACGGCTTTGGGAATGTATAACGGGCATAAATATTATCTTTCAGATGGAGTCGATAACTGGTTGAATAATAATGCTTTAGCGCAAAGTAATGGAGGCTATTTAACGGTTATTAATGATGCTGCCGAAAATACTTTTTTGCAGAATGCAGTATCTGAAATTGTGCATATCGGTTACTCGGATGAAGCCAATGAAGGACAAGTCGTTTGGGTGAATGGCGATCCGATGAACTACACCAATTTTTCCGATTGTGATTGGTGCGGACTAAATACACCGACCAATGATTATGGTGTCTTTTTATTTTGGGATGGCCGTTGGTCTTTTGATCATCCCTGGGCAGCCCGGAAAATGATTATGGAAATGGATTGTCAAGGGGGGAATAATGCGGTGTTGACAGCCACCTGCCCGCAAAATATCGTGACGACGGCGGTGGACGGCACCGGTCTGACTTGGGCACCAAGTTACTCGACGACTTGCACCATTGATGGCGACCAAGTGATTGCGACGCAGATAGCCGGCCCACCACCGGGCAGTTATTTTGTGGCGGATGGGCAGCCGGTGACGATTACTTATCAGTTTACGGACGATTGTAATAATGTGGAGACGTGCTCTTTTACGATTACTGTCAACCCCGAAACTTCGGGTGGATGCCCGCCGGTTATTTCCGGATTTAGCAAGCTGGGGGAGTACAATGGACACGGGTATTATTTGTCGGAAGACATCGCTAATTGGAATCAGGCGGTGACGCTTGCGCAAAATGCCGGGGGATATTTGACGACCATAAATGACGCTGCTGAAAACAATTATATCTTAGGTCAAATTAATGATTATGTTTTGATTGGATTGAATGATGCGGCACAGGAAGGTCAATTGACTTGGCAAAGTGGTACATCATCTTATGATAATTTGGACGGCTCCAATACCATAGAAAATGACTATGGAGTCATGAATTTTTGGAATGGCGGTTGGTCCATGGTCAATCAGTGGGTGGCCAAACAGTATGTTGTGGAAATGAGTTGTGCAGCGGCACAACCGTCTGCGACCGTACCACGAGCTAAAGAAAGTCATTTTTATGCTTTGTATCCTAATCCGGCGGATGATTTGATCACGATACGCTTGATTTCTCCGATGGAGCAGGCTTTAAGTTTGCGGGTGTATGATTTTATGGGTCAGGAGGTGCTTGCGCAAAAAGCGACTTTCCCGAAAGGGCCATCCGAAATATCCCTGGACATTGCTCATCTTCCGGCCGGGCAGTATTTTGTGAAAGTCAATGGAAGTCGATATGAAGATATACTCCGGTTTGTAAAAGAGTGAGTGTATTCCACTTTAAGATGATAATATTGCGGTTTTATTGGAGTGTAATGGACGTTGCACTCCAATACCGCAACATTGGGACAAGGATATTAACGTTTTATTTATACAAAAATTAACATATATCACCGAAATCCGGCCTTTTTCCTAAAAATCGCCCCAAAGGCTTAACTTCTCTTAACTTTCATCCGCCTTTTCTTTGCCTTATTAATCAATCACACAATAACAGGTATGGAATACCGGACTGGTTTTTCAAGATAGGAGCCTTAGCCGGATTTCGATACCATAAAATGTAAGACCAATGAAAAATCTAAGAAATGCAATCATCGCTGTCATCATTTTAATGACCATTCAAGCACAAGCACAAGTAAAAATTGGCGTTTTAGGAGGAATCAACGCCAGCCAATTCAATATGCCTTTGACTAAAGAATTAGGTGTTTTAAGCATCAAGAAAGGAGTCGGCACGACGGTGGGGATATTCGCTACAACACCCGTTTATGGCGCATTGAGTATCCGGACGGAAGCCAATTATATGGTTAGAAACTATTCGGTGAAGATTGATCCTTCACAATACGAAGCCACTGCAAACATCCCTTTTAATCTAACCGCCAACCTAAAAAGTAAGTATTATGAGATTCCCGTCATGTTCCAGGTGGACTTAGGACAGGGCCCGGTAGGAGCTTATTTGATTGGTGGAGCGGCACTTTCGGGCTATATGAATAGTCAATTAGGTGTCGGTGTATTAGGCACCCAGTTGCTTCGTATTCCTATCAGTAATATTGGCTTCCGCAAAACAGAATGGAGTGCCATTGGTGGAGCCGGTATGCGAGTAGATGTAGGATTTGGGGACTTGATACTAGAGGGAAGGTACCAAGCCGGCTTGACCGATTTAGTCACCATACCGGCCTTACAAGGAGTGAATTTAACACCGAAAAATAGAAATAATTCCTTTGTGTTTAAAGCAGGAGTGGCCATCCCATTAAGCCGTACCGCCAAAACTCGTTATCCGGTGGCCTACCGTTAGAGTATATTTCTTAAAAACAAAAATTTTAGAACTTGTACTCCGGAGAAAACCAAGTGTTTACTTGGTTTTCTCATGGAGTTTCAGTTTTATTGGTACAGGTAAACCTGCCATCTGCGAACAAGTTTATTTGGCAATGTAAGGATGGCGCAGCAGCATCTTGCCACAGGAGATTTTGAAAAGAACCAAATATTTACTCCTAAAAAACACTTGGTTTTCGCATAGTCCAAAACATTGGGCGCAAAGCCGGCAAAATAAAAGTTGTCCATTAATATCATTTCCCAAAAACTGCCCGACGCAGGCGGGTCGATCAACTAATAATCAAATGAATCATTAAACCTGCCCATTGCAGGCAGGCGCCGCAGGCAAACTAAACCTGCCCGATGCAGGCGGGCGCCGAAGGCAAATGAACCTGCCCGATGCAGGCGGGCGCCGCAGGCAAATTGAACCTGCCCGATGCAGGCGGGCGCCGAAGGCAAATCATTTTCGAGCAGCAGCTACTTTTTTGCGTAAGCTGACCCAGCCGCCCCCGTTATAACATTCGATGCCGGCATTTTTTAGTACACTTTGGGCGGAGCCGGCCCGAGCACCTGAGCGACAACAAAGGACAATCGGTTTTTTCTTGGCTTTCAGTCGCTTGACTTCCTTTGGAATCCGGGCCAAAGGAATATTAAAAGAACCCCGGATATGCCCATCCTTATACTCTTGCTTGGTGCGAACATCAATAATCACGGCGCCTTCCTTGAGGGCTTTCTCCAAACCGGAATCACCACCGCCACCAAATAATTTGCTAAAGAATCCCATGTTTTTGTAAGGTTAAAATTTTGCGAATACACCGCCTAGTACATTGAGACCATAGACTTGGTACCCGTTCCAGCGTTGTCTTTTATTGTTGAGCATATTGTTGATATCCAGAAAAATGCCAATTTGGTCGGTTACTCCATATTCGGCGCCAAAACTTAGGTCAAGGAGGGCACCAAGATGGTCAATGGAGCGGTCATCTAATTTTTTGTAAGGTGCCCCATTGGCGATATATAATTCGCCTTTGACTTTGATATTTTGTTCCGGAAGGCGATAGAAAGCAGTGATATTAGACTCTAAAGCCGGTAGATGCCAAGCCTTTTTTTCATTTTTGGGGCTATAGACGGATTGGCTTAAAGTACCGATTAAATCGAACCCTTTGAAAAGGCTGAATTTGGTAGAGCCTTCAATATAAAAAATATTGACCGTGTCATAGAGCACATCAAAACGCTTGGTGTCGATGGTATCATTTAAGAAAAGAGCCAAATCTTTGGCATTTTTGTAGCCCAATTGAGCGGAGTATTCTGCTCCCCGGAAGCTTCCGCGAATCCCCCCGTAATACTTGGTATAGCTGGTATTGCGCAGCGCGGGATGCGAGGTAAGGAAGGGATTGTAAGTGGTGAGCGACTTAAACGTATTTTTTTGTAGGTTGCCGGTCCAGCCTGCAAAGGCCGTTAAACTACTACCAATCACATTAACCGCCAACTCTAAATCAGGAAAGACGGTGAATTCATCTTTAAAAGATACAATATTGGTACCGACCTTTAGGGAAAACGCATCTCCGTGGTAGGTAAAAGATGGCAAAAAGTAAATGTTATTGAGATTTTGCGTAAGCGTGTCCTTGAAATTGGTAAAATCGGTGTGTACATCCAATTTAATGGGATGTTTGCCGGAAATCCATTTGGTGCCGCCTAATCCCAAGTCAAAACCCTGCTCCTTACTGGCATAATTATCATTGAAAAAATAAATATCCGCTCCTACTCGATAATCAATGTCGCCGGCTATCCGCTCTTCGTTGGCAATCCCCAATTTAATATTAAAATCCTTAAACACTTGCTTCACAACATCTTCCGCAAACGTGGTATCTGCATGATCGTACCCATAAAAATGGACTTTGTGCTTGTCATAGCTCAATGCGGAAGAAAAACCAATATTAGATTCAGTGCTGTATTTGGCATCAATTTCTGCAAAGCTTTTGGCAAATTTTTGGTTTTCCAGATTCTTGAAGTTAGCAGAATGGTGTTTGGCGTGAATATTCATCCGCAGCGGCTCTCCGCCAAAATAATAACCAAACTCCGCATAGGGTGAAGCCGGAACACCATAGCCCCCTTTGGCATAGCCTTTAAAAGCTTCCGGTAATTTATCCTTTTTCATGCCCAAAGGTCTAATTTTTGGGGCAGGTTGTTGGATTTCCAGATTTTTGGTGGGTAGGGAGTAAGTGAGTTTTATGGCATCCCTGTCTTCTTTGGGCAAAGTGCCGGCAGTGGATTGTTTTTTGGTATCCAACAGGGTCGCTTCAAATCTCTTTAGGACTTCGACTTGCTCCGCCGGAAGGTCTTTTTGCGCATTTCCTGCAAAGGGAAGTACAAAGAAAGCCAAAATCAAAGTGGAAAAAATTTTATATTGCATGGTACTTAGTTTATTCTGAAAAGTTGATGAAAAGAAGAAGACAAAAGATTAATTCGGAGCGGCATCAAGCTCTAAGTTGCCATCATCCCCGCTTTTGAGCAGACGGTCTGCACTGGCTTCCTTGGCTTTCACTAATTTGAGCTTAGATTTTGCTTCATCAAGGATGGTGTCATCATCTTTAAAGTTTTCGATGACCGTTTCAAGTGCCGCGCGAGCGTTCGAATAATTGCCTTGTTCCGTAAGGATGTCCGCGTACAAAATCAAGCTTTTGGCAATCCAATAGTCATATCCTTGACTCTCAGACGTGGCTCTTTCGCATATCGCCGAAGCAATGTCCAATTCGCGTCGAATGTAGTAAATGTAGGCAATCAAGTATCTGGCTTCGGCGGTTTCTTCGGTATCACTTAATCGGGTTACTTTGTTGAATGCAGTGGTGGCCACATCGTAGTTTTTGTTATCAAAAGCCAACTTGCCTTCGTAAAAGAAAGCGATGGCTTTTTGTTCGTCTGTGGCATTCGGATTGTTGGCGATTTTTAGCGCCATAGACTTGACGGCATTTTCATCGTGGATGCGGTAGGCACATTGCAAGGCGCCTTGCTGGGCATCCAATTTTTTCTCCGGAGTAATGGCGGCGATTTCCCATTTTTTGTAGAGACCAAATGCTCTTGGGAAGTCCTGCTTGATGTTGTAGGCGATAGAAGCGGCCTTTTCCACGGCTTTCAAATAATACTTGCTATTTCCCTTGCTGACAATGGCTTCAAAGTCATTCAGTGCATCATCATACTTTTTGAGTTGTCCGTAAGATTCTCCGCGGTGGTAATGCGCTTTTAGCGAGTTTTGGCCGTTGGGGAATTTATCCAGGTACTTGGTAAACGCCTTGACGGCTTTGGTATAATTTCCATTTTCATACTGGCTTTCGGCCGAGGAAAAAGTTAATTGATCCTTTTCAGAATCGGTCACTTTGTAGCCCGGAATCGTTTCTAAGAAAGCGGCGTATTTTTCGGGTTGCCCCAATTCCGTCACATAGATTTCTTTTAAAGCTTCCAAAGCACTTTTGGATTCATCGGCTTCGGGATTGTTTGCAAATACGCGCTTGTAATAATCTGCAGCGACATCATATTGGTCACTGTTGTACGCTATAAGTCCGAGTCGAAGGAGCGCTTGATTGATAAGCGGGGACTTTCCTTTATAGTCTTTGATTAGTTTTTTCAAAGGAACTTTGGCTTGGGTGTTTTTGTCAATTTCCATGTAGGTGACCCCGGCCTGAAACAGGGCATCATCCGCATAAGGCGATTTAGGATAATTTTTGGCTAAATTTTCAAGAGCGATGATTTTATCCACTGTTTTTCCGCGCAAGCCTTGCACCATGGCCTTCTGATAAAGGGCATAGACAAAATCCGGATAACGCTTACGAACGGCTTCATCATAGAGCTTGACAGATTTGGAGTATTGATTTTTTTTGAAGTAGCAGTCCCCTTCACGCACAACGGCGTCACCGAGCATTTTGGTTTTCACGAATTTACTTTCAATCAATGCGGATTGACGACGAATCTCCGCACTGGTCGCTTGGAAATATTTTAAGGCTTTGTCGTAGTTTTTAAGTTTTAAGTAATTGTATCCTTGAAGGTAGTTGCCGGCGTAGTAAGAGGATTCTTCCGGCAAATCTCTTAGATTTTTCGCTTTCGCTAAAAACTTGGCGACCTTAGCCTTAGATTCTTTGTATTTTCCTTTTTGGTGTAGGATTTCTCCTTCCCAATAATAAGCGATGGCCGTAGAATAGGGGTCGTTGGCCTTCGATCTTGATTTTTCAAAATAGCGTATGGCACCATCCAAGTCACCGTTGTTATATAGTTGAATACCGCGATACAAAGCCACTTTTTGGTAAGTTTCTTTCATCTTGGGCGTATTGGCTTCAGCGGGTAAATTTTCCAAGATATTTAAGGCTCTGGCATAATCTCTGGTATTGAGGAAGATGGCCGACATGAATTTTTGGGCTTCGGAGCCGTATTTGCGATTAGTTGATAGTTTTTGGAAAGTGCTTAACGCATCCATATCATAGCCCAATTCATAAGATAGCTTGGCATAGTTGTATAAGGCATCTATGCGAAGGTTTTGATCAAAGTCTAGTTCGGATGCTTTTTTGAGTGCATTCCGGGCGTCGGATTTTTTTCCGAGTTTGATATTACAATCGGCCATATAGTACATGGCTAACTGTCCTATTTCAGATTTTTGTTTGGTTAATTGAGAGAAATTTTTGATTGATTTTTCACAATTGCCTGCCCGATATTGTGTAAAGGCCAATTGATAAAAATCTTCGGGCGTCATTTTATTTAGTTTTCTGGCGGCAGTTTCCAAGTAGGGTAGGGCCTTGTCAAATTCTCCCTTTGCATAGTAAGATTTACCGATTAAAAGGTTGATGTCTCCTTTTTTACGTACACCGCTGCTTTTAACTCTTTTGGAGCCATAATCGATGACTTCATCATATTTTCCCTGGCTAAAATAGATTTGGGCTAGGTAAAAAGGGATGTATGGTTTGTATTTTCGGGAACGATCGACAATCTTGAAACTGGCCACAGCATCGTCAAACTTGCCCGCAAAAAAGGCAATCATCCCATGGTAGTAATTGGCGGGGAAGTAATATTTTCCATCCGGATTGGATAAGGCTTCCGCAAAAAATTTATCTGCTCGGTTGAATTTTTTTTGGACAAAGCTACAATAGCCCATCTTAAAGTTGGCTTCTGCCATTTGGGGACGGCTCAAATCCGACGGGTTCAGCATGGAGAAGTAATTGAATGCTTCCTTGTATTTGCCGCTATTGTAGTAGTAGTTGGCAATTTCAAAGGCCGCTTTTGCGGCAGCAGGGCTTGGGGAATTGTCGGCCATAAAAGAAGAAATCAACCTTTCTGCTTCGGGTTGCTTGAGATTGACGGCGCATTTGGCGTAATATAGTTCGGCTTCTTTTTTTAGTGCATTCCAACTAGGCTCATTGACGGGTTCTAATTGGTTGAAGGCATTTTTGAATTCAACTTGAGCTTGTCCATAAAGACCTTTTTCAAAAAAGTCCATTCCCCTTTTGTAAGTGAGATTGGCTTCGTCGAAGACGGCTGTTTCTTGGGCAAACATCGAAATAGCAAAAAAGAAGGCTAAAATAGCCGTAAGCATTGATTTTGTGAGCATGGTATTATAAGTTTTTATCTCCGGCTACGACAAGGGGATTCGTAATGCCTGTGATTTAAAAAAGGAACCTAGTCAAAATAAATGTCCTTTAAAATCGGGCGTGGTCGGAGATTTTTTTGTTGTTTATCAAGTTCCTATCGTTTTCTTGATTTTTAAAAAATCTCGCCAAATTATGTGCATTTATTTTGACGTTGTTCCGAAGGAATAACAAGTTCGTTTTCTGATGCAAAAGTATGTGAATTATTCCTTATAAGATGCGAATTTATGAAAACTTTAAGACATGGGAGTAATAACTTATATTTTGGTTGGAATATTGTGGTGAATTTGTGGAGGAAGTAGAGACAATGTATGCCTTGTCTCTACTTTTGTCATCCTTAATCCGAGAAAGAATATTGATAAATTCCTTGGTATTCTTCATAGATGCCTTCAAAGGTAATATTTTCTGCTTTTTTGGTGGCAGATAGGCTCATGAGCAGGTCATAGAGGCCATGGATGGAATTGTTATTGACCGAGGTAATGATATAGCCGATTTCCATGTTGGTATCAGCGACTTTACCTCCTTTGGTAATGGAAATAACTTTGACTCCTTCTGTGCCGCTGATTCTTTTTTCGGAAGTGGTCAGATTGCGGGCTTCAAAGCCATATTTTTTGAAGAATGGTTTTAGTTTTTGAGCAAAATTAACGTTTTCCTTTTTGATGCCTTGTAGCCGGACAGTCAATTGTTGCACCGCTCCATCTCTAAAAATATCAACGACCAATTTATTGCCGGGTCTGAATCGAGCGACCAGTTCTTGAAGCTCGGGAGTGGAGTTGATTTCTTTGTTATTTATTTTGAGAATGACATCATTCATTTGTATTCCGGCATTATCTGCGCCACTATTTTTGACGACTCGGGTGACATAGACTCCATTGGGTTTATCGAGACCTAATTTTTTGGCTTCTTCGTCATTGACTTTTTTGATGTTGATACCCAAAAAGCCACGCTTTACTTCCCCAAATTCTTTAAGGTCTTTAATGACTTTGCGAATAAGATTGGATGGGATGGCAAATGAATACCCTTCATAACGACCTGATTCTGTGACAATTGCGGTATTGATGCCGATAAGCTCCCCATTGGTATTGACTAAGGCACCACCACTGTTGCCCGGATTGATGACGGCATCTGTCTGGATAAAAGATTCAATAGGATTGTCGGCATCAAGGATATTGATATTTCTACTTTTGGCACTGATGATTCCGGTTGTCACGGTGGATTGCAAGTTAAATGGATTTCCTACCGCCAAAACCCATTCTCCCACTTGGACGGAATCAGAGTTGCCAATGATAATGTGCGGAAAGTTGTTGCCATCAATCTTTAGCAGTGCAATATCAGATGATTTGTCATAACCCACGATGTCGGCTTCATATTCTCTTCGGTCGTCTAGGGCGATTTCAATTTTTGCGCTGTTGTCAATGACATGTAAATTGGTGACAATATACCCATCAGGCGAAATAAGCACACCCGAACCACTGCCACGTCCCCAAATGGTAGAGCCCACACCTTGAAGGGCTTTGATATTGACCACAGCCGGCGTGACTCTTTTGGCGGCTTCAATAAAATTGGTGGGCGCCGAAGAAAGAAATTTACGCTGTAGTTTTCCGGAAAAAATAGCATCGTCATACGAAGTTAATTTTACCGGAAGGTAAGTGTCTTGTTGAAGTCTTTGATTTTTTGAATAGGTCGCAAACAAAAATACCGCAAAAATGGCACTTATTAGTGAGGTGGACAGAATGATAAGAAGGTTTTTGGTTGTCATTTCTTGCTATATTGTACAGTTAGGAGGCGGGCCCCTAAAAAACATCCTATTTGGTAAGACGTATTTTTGGGGCAATTGTTGTGAGGGAGGGAGGGTTTTTGGTCTTTGGTGCGCAGCAAGCTGCTTTTGGTCTTTGGTGCGCAGCAAGCTGCTTTTGGTCTTTGGTGCGCAGCAAGCTGCTTTTGGTGTTTGGTGCGCAACAAGTTGCTTTTGGTGTTTGGTGCGCAACAAGTTGCTTTTGGTGTTTGGTGCGCAACAAGTTGCTTTTGGTGTT